>DATMAF010000262.1:0-5946 GCA_035560315.1 Terriglobia bacterium
CCACCTGCCGCAACTGGTCTCGACCGCGCTGGCGGCGGCGGTGCGGGAAAACGTCCGGGTGCCGGAGGATTTGGAGCTCTCGGCGGGCGGACTGCGCGACGCCTCGCGGCTGGCCGACTCCTCCTACCGCGTCTGGCGCGACATCTGCCTGACCAATACCGAGAACCTGGAGCAGGCGCTCACCACCTTTGTGCAGACGCTGGAGCACCTGCGCGATAGCCTGCGGAGCCGCGAACTGGAACATCTTTTCGAACAATCCAATGAATTGCGGCGGCACTTGAAGTCGCCGCAACTGGCCCGCTAGAACCCCCCAGAGCGGGGTCTCTTCCGGGCGGGAGCACCCCCATGGAGCGCGATTCGCTGGTGATCGTGAGCCTGAACGAGCCAAAAGAAAAAATGTGGGGGCGCTTGCTCTCGCTCGACGCCGCCGGCGCGACCATCCAAGGCATTGACCTCAATAGCTTCGACGACTGGCTGCGCCAGGTGGTGGAATCCGAGCCGGGGCTGCACCGCATGAGCACCGTCTTCTATCCCATGCACCGGATCGAACGCATCGCTCTGGACGAGCCTGCCGGCGAGATCCCGTCGATCGGCCAGCGCTTTGAGCAGCGCCTGGGCATGTCCCTGCTGGAGTACCTGGAAGCGCCCCATAAGCCGTAACCCCCTGCGGAACGCGCTCGCCGGCTGCCCGCCCTGGGCCGCGACCGGATCTGCGTTCCCCGACCGCCGCCATGCCCCGGAACGCCCGCCGCGGGTTCTGCTACTATGAAATACAGCAGGCACCATGATCACGGCAGAGAAGCTGGCGGCGCTGACCACGGCGCCGGGCGTCTATCAGTTCAAGAACAGCGCGGGACAGGTGATTTACGTCGGCAAGGCCAAGAACCTGCGGGCGCGGGTGCGCTCGTATTTTCTGGAGGCGCGCGCCGAGGAGCCCAAGACCGACACGCTGGTGCGCGAGGCGGTGGACGTCTCGACCATCGTGGTCGATAACGAGCGCGAGGCGCTGGCGCTTGAGAACAACCTCATCAAGCAACTCCAGCCGCGCTACAACGTCCTGCTGCGCGACGACAAGACCTACCCCTACATCAAACTGACGATGGGCGAGAAATACCCCCGCGTGTATGTGACGCGGCGGCTGAAGAAGGACGGCTCGCTGTACTTCGGTCCCTACTTCCCCGGCAACCTGGCGCACCGCATCGCGCATTTCCTCCACCGCACCTTTCGGGTTCCCTCCTGCACCGTGGACCTCACCCGCGCGCACGCGCGGCCGTGTTTGCAATACTACATCCACCGCTGCCTGGGGCCGTGCGTCGCGGGGCTGACCACCGACGAGCGCTACTCGACCGCGGTGCAGGACGTAAAGACGTTCCTCGAAGGCCGGCACGGCGAACTGCGGCGGGACCTGGAGCGGCGCATGGAGCAGGCATCCGCGGAAGAGCGCTACGAAGAGGCCGCCGTCCTGCGCGACCTGATCCGCACCGTGGCCGATCTCGAAGAGCGGCAGAAGATGGCGGCGGCGGACGGCGACGACATTGACGTCTTTGGCTACCACCGCGAAGGGCCGCTGGTGGCCGTCAACGTCTTCCACACGCGCGGCGGGCGGGTGCTGGATCGGCGCGAGTTCTTCTGGGAGAACCAGAACGAGTTTGAGGCCAGCGAATTTTTCTCCGCGCTCCTGAAGCAACTCTATCTGGAGCAGCGCTACATCCCCGCGCTGGTCCATGTTCCGGTGGACTTTGAGGACCGCCAGCCGTTGGAGGAGTTGCTCACCGAGCGGCGCGGGCGGAAGGTGGAGATCCTGACGCCGCAGCGTGGCCCGAAGCGAGCCTTCCTGGAGCTGGCGGAAAAGAACGCGGAACTGTCCTTCGAGCAGCGCTTCCGGGTGCTGCAACCCTCGGCGCAGGCGGTCGCCGAGGGGCTGGCCGAGGCGCTGGGGCTGCTGGAGCCGCCCCAGCGCATCGAGTGCTTTGACATCTCGCACATTCAGGGCACTGACACCGTGGCTTCGATGGTGGTGTGGGAGCAGGGCCGCATGCGCAAGAGCGAGTACCGCAAGTTCATCATCCGGACGGTCGCCGGCAATGACGACTTCGCGTCGATGCGCGAGGTCGTCGGCCGCCGCTACAAGCGTCTTCAGGAGGAGAACCGGCCGCTCCCCGGACTGATCCTGATCGACGGCGGCATCGGCCAGCTCCACGCCGCGGCGGAGGCGCTGGAGGCGCTGGGAATCATCAACCAACCGCTGGCCAGCATCGCCAAGCGGGAAGAGTTGCTCTACGTGTATGGCCAGGAGGAAGAGCCGGTGCGTCTGGATCCCCACTCGCCGGTTTTGCACCTGATCCAGCAGGTGCGCGACGAATCGCACCGCTTTGCGGTGCGGTTCCATCGCCAGCGTCGCGACAGCCGCCGGTTGAAATCCGAACTGCTGGCCGTGCCGGGCATCGGGGAAGCGGCGGCACGAAGGTTGCTGGAGCATTTTGCGAGCCTGGAGAGGATCCGCACCGCCTCCGAGCAGGAGCTGCTTCATGTCATCAACCGCCGGCAGGCGGAGGCGCTGCGACGCCACTGGGAGCTGCTGCCCCAGAACAGGCCTTGAGCGGCCCGCCGGCCTGCGAAACCGCTCACGCCAGCCCGCTGCGCGCGATAACCTTTGGGGCCCTATCGGCATCGAACAACTAGCCCCGGCCAAGGGCAAGAAGCCAAAGCAAGGCTCTGAATTCACTTGACTTGCCACCGGGCGACACCTACTATAAGGGGAAGAATACCGTGTCTTTTGGCAAGGTGGGGCGAAGAATGAAGGGTTTCTCCTGGAAACACTCGGTTCTGAGCCTGTGGCTTGCGGTGGGTTTGGTTCCGCTCCCCGCTGCGGCCCAGGAGCTCCGGCAAGGCGCCGCCGAGCTCGTCAATCAAAGCCAGGCGCCGGGCCTTTCCGAAGAGGACCGCAAACGGCAGCAGGAGTCGCTGCAGAAGGAACTGGAATCCGCCTACCGCAAGTGGCTGGAAGAAGACGTCGCCTATATCATCACCGACGAAGAGCGAAAGGTCTTCAAGAGCCTGCAAAACGATGAGGAGCGGGAGCAGTTTATCGAGCAGTTCTGGCTGCGCCGCAATCCCGACCCGGAATCGCTGACCAACGACTACAAAGAAGAGCATTACCGCCGCATTGCCTATGCCAACCAGCATTTTGCCAGCGGCATTCCGGGATGGAAGACCGACCGCGGCCGCATCTATATCATGTACGGCCCGCCGGATGAGATTGAAGCCCACCCCTCGGGCGGGCACTACGAACGGCCAATGGAGGAAGGCGGCGGATCCACCTCGACCTATCCTTTTGAGGTCTGGCGTTACCGCTATATCGAGGGCGTGGCCCAGAACGTGGAACTGGAGTTCGTCGATCCCACCCTGACAGGCGAGTACCGGCTGACGATCGATCCCGGCGAAAAGGACGCCCTGGCCAAGATTCCCGGAGCGGGCATGTCGCTGATGGAATCGATGGGGCTGGCGGACCGCGTGGACCGCTTTACCCGCACCGACGGCACCACGCTGCCCAAGCGCTTCATCGACAGCAGCCCGGGCGCCGGCTACGCCACCAGCACGCGCTATGGGGGGCAATTCGACCGGCTGGCCCTGCTGGCCAACATCAACCGGCCTCCGGTCATCAAGTTCAAGGACCTGGAAGAAGCCATCAGCACCAACATTCGCTTCAACGTGCTGCCGTTTCAGGCCCGGGCGGATTTTGTCAAGGTCACGGAGGACACCGTGCTGGCCGGCCTTACGGTGGGCGTTCAGAACAAAGATGTGGCCTTCCAGAACACCAGCGGGGTCCACAAAGCGGTGCTGAACATTTTCGGGCGAATCACCACCCTGACGCGCCGCACGGTGCAGACCTTCGAGGACACCATTTCGCTGGACGTGCCGGAGTCGCTGCTGGAACAGTCTCTGGACAAGACCTCGGTGTACTGGAAGTCCGTGCCGCTGCGCCCCGGCTTGTACCGTTTGAGCCTGGCCGTGAAGGACGTCCACAGCGGCAATATCGGGACCCTGGAAATGCGCATGGAGGTCCCGAAGTTTGAAGAAGGCGCCTTGAGCACCAGTTCTCTGATTCTGGCCGACCAACTCGAGAAAGTCTCCACCCGGCGCATCGGCCTGGGCCCCTTCGTGATCGGAGACTCCAAGGTGCGCCCGGCCATCGGGTCGGTTTTCAAAAAGGATCAAAAGCTGGGCGTTTATATGCAGGTCTACAACCTGAAGCCGGATCTGTCCGGGCGCAAGCCGAACGCCCTGATTCAATACGCGCTGCTGAAGAACGGCCAGACGATTTTCGAAGCGCAGGAAAACGCCGCCGATTTGCCGGACGCCTCGCCCAGCCAGGTGAATATCGAGAAGCTGCTGCCGCTGGCCTCGCTGGAGCCGGGCAAATACACCATGCGCGTCACGGTCACCGACCAGGTGTCGCAGAAATCGGTTGCTCCGTCCGCCGAGTTTACGGTCGAATGAAGCTGAACCGGAGGGTGGCGATGACTCATCGATGGATGCGGTGCTGGCTGGCCATCGGATGCCTGAGCGGGGCCGCCATGCTCATGGCGCAATCGCCCGCTTCCCCGGCGCGCCTCGGAAAAGCAGCCGACACCGCGGCGGTGCGGCCCCGGAGTTCCCCGACCGGCGCCATCGTGGGACGAGTCGCGGACCGTCGCGGCCAGCCGCAGGCAGGCGTGGCCGTTACCATTCTGCGGCAGGACGGCAAATTCGTTGACAAAGCATATACCCAGCCGGACGGGCAATTCCGCCTGGGGAACCTGTTGCCCGGCCTGTATGCCGCGGAAATCGCGCCGCCCAGTTTTCTCCCTGTCTGGAAAAGCGCCATCGCCGTCGAGCCGGGGGCGGAGTATCGCCTGGACATCAGCCTGCTCTCCCTGGCCGACTCCCTGGAGATCGGAATTCCCCAGGATTTGAAGGCCGCCTCGGAAGATTGGAAATGGACGCTGCGGGCGGCCTACCCCGCCCGCCCGATCCTTCGCTTTGAGCCGGCGAACGCTGCTGGCAAAACGCTGACCGATCCGCGCGAGCGGGCTTTGCGCGGGACCGTGCAGTTCCTGGCCGGCAACGATTCCGACGGTTTTGGCCAGGATCCCGGCCTGCGCACGGCCTTCGACATGGCCTATGCGTTGCCGGCTTCCCAGCAACTCGCCGTGGCGGGGTTCGCGGGCTGGGAACGCAGCACCCCGGCGGCCAGCATGCACGCGGCCTGGAACCGCGCCTCCGCCGAAGGCAACTCCGCCACCCTGTCCGTAACCGTCCGGCAACTGTTTCTGCCGAGCGAATACTGGCTGACCGACGCGGAGGTTTCCGCACCCACCAACCGCCGCGTGCAGTCCCTCACCGTCGGCTATGAGGAGGAAAAAGTCCTCGGCGACCGCCTCCGCCTGCACGTCGGAAGCCTCTATGACACGCTGAGCTTCGGACGACGGATGACGCGCTGGAGCCCCTTCGCGCGGCTCGCCTATTCCCCTTCGGAAACGTCCCGCCTGACCATCGCCTATACGGCTGCGAACCCGCGCGTTTTGCCGGCCGAGAGCGAGCGCGACAGCCGGGTTGAAGAGCAGGTTCTGGCCATCCCGCAGATCAGCAGCGACGGCGCCTCCCATCCGGTGCTGGAAGGCGGCAGCCATGTAGAGACCCAATGGGAACAGCAGCTCACGCCCAGCCTGCGCATCCAGGCCGCGGGCTTTTACGACCGGCTCTCGCAGACCGCCGTCTCCATGGCCTTCGCGGAACCGGCGGATTTTGCGAGCAGCCTGCTGCGCGATCCCTTCTCGGACCGGTACTTTCTCAGCGCCGGCGGCTCGGCTTCCCCCGGCGCCCGGGTGGCGGTGGCGGCACGCCTCTCTCCGCGTACCGAACTGATTGTGGGCTACAGCTATGCAGGCACGGTAGAGGCTCCCT
>DATMAF010000263.1:0-2314 GCA_035560315.1 Terriglobia bacterium
CTGCTGCATGGGGGGCTGCAACGGGTCCTCAGCAGCGCGCACCGTGATGGTCGTTGTGGCGGTGGCTGGAGCCGACTCGGGAGAAGGCTGCGGCGTCGGCTGGCGAAGCTGGCTTTGTGTCCCGCGGCCCATCAACGAAGCAAAAATGCTCCCATCCGGCCCCAGGCTGATCTGATGGATTTCTCCCTCCGGCGCGTCATACAGGACAAACGCTTTGCCCGCGGGAGCGATCTTGTAAAGCATGCCGTTGGGTTCCGTCCCGGCGATCAGTTCGCCGGCGGGATCAAGAGCCAGGGTCATCACATGGGTCTGGTTCGTTTCATAGAAAACCTGGCCGGCGCCGTCGGGCGAGACGCGGAAGATGCGGCCCCGGTCTCCGGTGCCGACGTACAGAGCGCCGTCTGGCCCGAAGATCATCGACCAGATGTAGGTGGACTTGGGGTCAAAGAACTCGCTGGCGTTGCCGGAGGCGTCCAGCCGGTAAATCTTGCCCTGCGGGGACGTGCCGATGTAGAGCCGGTCCTGGGAGTCCACGGCCAGCGCAAAGACATCCGGTTCCTCGGCGTCGAAGATCTGGCTGCCATTCCAATCGGTCCCCAGCCGGTACACTTTGCCGCTGTGTCCCGTTCCGAGGTACAGGTTGCCCCGGCGATCGCGCGCCACGGCCCAGATCATAGCCTGGTCGGTGTCAAACACTTCCTCCAGCCGGGGGGCCAGCCGCAGAGAGCCTTCCCGGTCCAGCGAGACGCCGCTTGGATTTCCTTTGGAAAAGTCCTCGTAAGTGGCGCTGGTCCAGAACTGCGTGCCGACTGCCCACAGGGATGCGGCAATGACGGGAAGGGAGAGGGCCAGCAGCCCCACCACTATCCTGGCGCGGCGTTTCTTGTCAAGGCGGTTCAATCGATTTCCTTCCTGACCACCCCGGCGGCGGAATCGCCATGGCCACCGGGCGAAAGTCATTCTTCGACGTTCAGGGTCAGACTTTTAAATCCTGCCACGACTCCCGAAACCGCCTCCAATTCGTAATCGGCGACGGTGGAAAGCATCGCTCGCGAGATGTTGGTGCTGCGAGAAGGATCCGTGGAAAGCGTACTCGCCAGCGAGGGGGGCGGAGAAGGGAAGGCATCTCCCTGCACGGAGAAACTGGCCTCCGGGCGGGCCAGACGGACATAAAGCCGGTTATTGCGGCGCGACCGGTTGATGGCCCGGACAAGTTGCTGCGGGTCCTTCGGCAGCGCCGGGCGCCCGGACAAAGCAGCCTCCATGCGGTCCAGCGAGGCGCCGTCCGCGATGGTGATGGTGAGCGGCCCGGGAGGCAGGCTGCGGGGTATCTCCAGTTGCGTTTTTTGAACCGTTTCCCGGCCGTCGGAATCGCGCAGCAGCGCCGTCAATTCCACCGTTTCGCCGGGCTTCACATCGCTCCGGCTGGTCCAGACCTGTTCCAGTTCCTGCGCCAGGCGCCGGTTGGCGACCAAAATTTTTAAACGGATGCCATTGATGCCCGGCTGCGCGGCGCCGCTTTGCGTCAAAGCAGCGACCGGCATGGCCACCGCCCGCGCCGCCATCGCCGGCCCATTGGCGCCGCCGCTGACGAAGCTTTCCAGATTCACCTGCGGCAAGCCCTCCAGGGAAATCTCCTGGCTGACTTGCAGCGTGGAGTCGCCCACCTGTCGTTCGGTGGAACCCACCGCCGAAAAAACCGTCAGGTTCATCAAAAACGGCAGCAGAAAGCGGTCGTTGGCCACCTCGAAATGATAGCTGTAATTGGTGCCGGACTCTGATATCAGATCCAAGTCCACCGGGATCATGCGGGCTTGCCCGCCGAGAGTGCCATAGATGCCCGAGGAACGGTCGGAGCGGATGACCCCCAACGGCCTTCCCGGCGTCGAAATCTTCATGGAAGAGGCGTAGCCGCCAACCGAGACAATGACTTTCGATTCGGCAAAGGGAATCTCCGTGGGACCGGAGGAAAGAAAGGGATGACCGAACGCGAAGAGGCGCCCTTGGTCCACCAGCGTCACAGTGCCATCCGCGCTGACGCCCATGTCGCCGCGCACGAGTTGCACGCTGATCATCGAGCCCGGCTCGGGAGTCCTGGCCTGCCCCTCGTTCGCTCCGGCGCCGCCGCCTCCGCTCTGAACCGGCACCAGGCCCAGCGCCCGAAATTGCGGCTCGAAATGCTCGATGGCCTGCGCCGTAAATCCGGAAAGCATCAGGGGCGTCCCCACGGGCGTCAGCGAGGTTTCCGCCCCGCCCCACAGGATGCGCCGCTCGGCGGGTACCTCGACGGGCAAAAAGCCGCCGTCTCCGGAAA
>DATMAF010000264.1:0-2837 GCA_035560315.1 Terriglobia bacterium
TTCCACCGGATCGTCTTTTCCGAGGTCAACTTGGGCGATACGGACGGCCTGGTGACCGCCGAGGTGGTGTGTCTCCCCTTGTACCACAGCACGAATGGCTTGCTCACCGCCGTGGCCAAGTGCAACACCGATAACATCGCCGCCTAAAAGCTTCAGGAGGGACCTGTGCCGCCGCTCTCTGAAATGCAGTGGTTCGCCTCGCTCGGCGTCGGCGGAGTGCTGGCTGGGATGATGTTCTTTTACTATCGTCGCGATCGGAGGAACGGCGAAGCCCGCCTGATCGAGATGGCCCGGCAGCAGATGGAACTCACCAAGGAGTTTCGCTCGATTGTCGAGAACAACACCCGCGCAATGGAGCAGAACTCCGAGGCGATCTTCCAGCAATCGGTCGCCCTGGAAAGATTGGAGCGGGCGATTGAGCGCGTGCAGGACCGGCGACATGGTTGATCCCGTAACGCGAGTCCCCAGAGGGGAAGCGCCACGCCTCTGTCCGCGCTGCCTTGAGCCGCTCCCACGGCCCCATCCGGCAGACCCATGGTGTTGCCCGGTCTGCGCTTGGGGCGACTACTGTCCGAGCCGAGAGCGCGGCGACAGGCCGTTCGACACCCGCTAAGTTTCCGATGATTCGGATGACGGTGGCATTTTGGAACCTGGCACACAGCTTCACCCATCGGGTGGCGCACCCGCTGATCTTTGGCTGTTGCCCCACGGACCACCCAGAACAGCCCATTCGCGCGGAGTGGCTTTCGCCGCTTTGGTGGATGCGGAACATCGAGGAACACTTCCGCGTGGTGCGGGAGATCCGAGATCAGAGGAAGTGAACACTCTCGCACGCTCGGCTTCTCGCCCCTTTGACAACCTGTCCCGAGCGAAGTCGAGGGATCCGCTAAATTCCAGTGGACTTGATTGCTCGTTGCCTTACCGACCTCAAACGGCACGAGGGCTTCCGGCAGTTTCCCTACCGCGACACCCGCGGGATCCTGACCATCGGCTACGGGCGGAACCTCGAGTCGCGCGGCATCACGGCAGAGGAAGCGAGCTACCTGCTCGAAAACGACATCCTGCGGGCGGTGAAAAGCCTGCGCGAGCGGCTGTCCGGGTTCGCACAGCTTGGTCCCGCTCGCCAGGCTGTGCTGGTCAACATGGCCGTCAACCTGGGGGTGAATGGGTTACTGGGCTTCCGCAAGACCTTGGCGGCCATCGAGGTCGGGGACTATGCGGAAGCGGCGCGGGAGATGTTGCGCTCGCGCTGGGCCGAGCAGGTCCCGGCGCGAGCAAGAGAGTTAGCAAAACTGATGGAAGGAGGGAATCTCAAATGAGAGGCTGGAAAACATGGACCGGCGCAGCGTTGATCGCCGCGGCGGCTGTTTTGCGTTACTTCGGGCATGGCGAGCTGGCCGATGCGCTGCTCACGGTGGGAGCGGCGCTGGGTCTCGTCGGGGTTGCCCACAAGATCGAGAAAGCCGCCAAGGGCCAGCAATGACCGATGCGACTCCTACGGTGGATCGCGCAATTCTTGGTCGCTCTGACGCAGGCGCTTCGCCGCCAGGGAGCCTCAGAAGCTCTCCAAGCGGCGGAGGCCGAACGCCAGGCCGAAATCGAGCGGCAGAAGCTCGAGGACGAGATTCGTCTGCGACAGGCCAAGACTGCCGCCCTCCGAAAGGAACTCCAGCAGGCCGTCGCGAAGCAAAGGGCGGCCGAGGAAAGGATCAAGCAATGGAAAAAAGAGCGCGGCTTTTTGTAAGCCTTGCTTTATCGATTTTGCTAGCCGCTCCCGTGGCCGCGCAAGAGAACGGCAATGGCGGTGGTCAGCGGCAAACCTTCAGCCGGAGTGAAGTAGCAGAATTGATCCAAGCCTACGAAGAGTCGCTCGCGACGCATGATGCACAGATAGCCTCCCTTTCCGAACAGCTCCATCTCGCCCGCCAGGAAATCGAGCAGCAGAAAAAATATATCGCCACGCTGGAGGAGGTTAACCAAGAGTGGAAGAAGCTGGCCGGTTTGAATGCCAGCCCGCAGGGAGCGAGGGCCAAATTGTGGTGGGCCCTCAAGACTTTCACTACGCCTGCGTTGGCAGCTATTGCTGCCATTCGGTGAGCGGATGGAAATCCATTCGAAGACGAGAGGAGAACCATGAGCAATACCCGAACTGTGTTTGACGTCACGCGCCAGGTGGAGATCAAGCTCCGGTCGGCGGACGGAACCAAGACAATCACGGTGCGGTTCCCCACCGATGAGGAATGGATCGAGCGCCAGCGCCGGCGCAAGATCATCATCAAGCAACTGGGCCGAGGCGTCTCCGAGACGGTGATTCCCGGTTCCGAAGAAGCCGACGCCGAGCTGGTTGCCAAACTACGGGTGGGCGACGGCCCCGAGGTGGACGCGTTCGAAGCGAGCCGCATCCTGGAGCAGTTGAGCCAGGCCGACGTGGACGACGTGATCCCGGAGGCGGGAGCCTTCCGGGTGCTTGTGCGCGTCCCGGGGGGAATCACGGCGCACGTCCTGAGGATGCCCAGCGCCAAGGACATAATTGAGTACCGGCGCGCGTTCGCCCGGATTCTGGACCTGCCGTTCAACAAGCAGGAATTGACGGTGAACCTGGCGGCTGCCGGTTCCCTGTATCAAAAGCTCTGCAAGGACACTCAGGGCTATGCCGGCGCCATTCCCATCGTCCACCAAGCCGTTGCGGTCAAGGCAGCTATGGATGCCCTGGAAGCCGGGTTGGAGGAGGACCAGCCCGCAAATTTTTAGCAGAGGAGTGGCCGGACCGGCCCTCGCTGCGCTTCCTTATATATTGGGCGTTGCGGCGGGAAGAGCTGTGCGACGTTAATCTCTGC
>DATMAF010000265.1:0-5286 GCA_035560315.1 Terriglobia bacterium
GGAATTGCCTTTGGAAGCCTAACCATTGCCACCTGGAACCGCCAGGCTGGCAATCCGCCGCTGACCTACTCGCTTTCCGTGGACCGGCCGACGGTCCTGGTCATCCGCGACATTCCGGCCTTAGTCCCCGACCCTAGCCGGAAATCCGGCCGGGGCTCTCTGGATGCCGAGGCCGCCCTGCCCTACACGCATCTCTACAACTTTTCCCTGGAGCGGGAGCTTCCGGGCGCTCTGCTGCTGCGGGTCGGCTACCAGGGCAGCCGGACCTACAAGATGTTTTCGGGATTCAGCCTGAACCGCGCCCGGGCGGTGCCCGGCGTGGTGGCCACTTCCGGCAATGTGAACGCCCGCCGGCCCGATCAGCAACTGCTGCGGGTCTATAACATCGCCAACGCCTCCAACGGCTACCACGACGGACTGCAAATTTCCGCCTCCAAGCCCCGGACACAGGGCCTGTCGTTTGAAATCCGCTACAGCTTCAGCAAGACGATGGACAGCGGCATCTCCAATTTCGCGGACACCGGCAACGGCGGAGACACCAGCCAGACCGAGGAGTTGGTCAGCGACGTGCGTTCGGTCAGCAACTTCGACACGCCACACTCCTTCACCGTCAGCTACTCCTATGAGTTGCCGCGGATTGAGACGGCGATTGGCTGGCTGGCCGGCTTGCTGGGCCGCTGGACCGTCTCGGGCACGACGACGTTCCGGTCGGGTACCCCGTTCGCCGTCTTTACCGGTTCGGACGGTCCCGGCTCTGGCAATGTGGACGGCGAGGGCGGCGACCGTCCCAACCTGCTGGACGCCCGCGTCCTGGGCCGCAGCATCGATGACCCCGATACCTCCGTGGCGCTTCTGGGCGCTGACAGCTGCCAGGAGGTGCCGCTTACCTCCACCGTCAGCTACCAGCGGTGCCGGTACTTTGACACCAATCTGCCGGTGGGCGGACGGGGCAGCCTGGGCTACCGCGTCTTCCGCAAGGACGGAACCAACAACTGGAATCTGGCATTGTCCCGCAGTTTTCCGCTCCCCGGCGGTTCGGAACGGCAGCTACAGTTTCGGACCGAGTTCTACAACTTTTTCAATCACGCGCAGTTCGCCGCGCCGGGAAACTCCGTCTCCTCCCCCACTTTTGGCCAGATTACCAATACCGTGAACAAGGGGCGTGTGACGCAGGTCTCCGTGCGCCTGCTGTTTTAAGCGCGGCGGGCTGCCAGCCGGGCTTCCGGAAGAGTATGCCATGCCGGTCCCTGCCGTGAGACCTGGGGGGCCCATGGCGAGCCAGCAATTGACGGTAGCGGGGAAGCTTGCTAGCATAAAGAGTGACGGAACGGACCCCTCTAGTACGGCGGCGCTCCGGGTCATCAGCCGGACTCGGCGGGTTCATAACCCGTCCTGGATGAAGAAAGAAGTCAAGCTGACTGCCGGCGTAGAGACTCTGTTCGGCACTCTGGATGAAAATCTTCGGGTGCTGGAATCCGCACTCCAACTGACCGCCCATCTGAAGAACGGCGCGCTTGAGCTCGAAGGGGACGAAAGCAGCGTTCATCGCATGGAGCGGATCGTCGAAGACTATACCCAACTGCTGAAGGAAGGCGTCACCTTCTCGAACGGCGATCTGCTGGGCTACCTCAAAATCGTGGCCGGCGATCCCGACGCCACCCTGCGCGGGTTGGTGCAGTCCGGGCGGCACCGCCAGTTTGGCAAGAAGCCGATCGTGCCGAAAAGCTTGAACCAGCGGATGTACCTGGAGTCCATCGATTTGCACGATATGGTGTTTGGCATCGGACCAGCCGGGACAGGCAAAACGTATCTGGCGGTGGGGATGGCGGTGTCCTACCTGCTGAGCCGCCGTGTTCACCGCATCGTGCTGGCGCGCCCCGCCGTGGAGGCGGGCGAGCGCCTCGGATTTCTGCCCGGGACCTTGCAGGAAAAAGTGGATCCCTACATGCGGCCGCTCTACGATGCCCTGTTCGACCTGCTGGAAGCCGACCGGGTGGAGCGCTTTCTGGAAAAGGGCACCATCGAGATTGCTCCCATCGCTTTCATGCGAGGGCGCACCCTGAATGACAGCTTCATCATCCTGGACGAGGCGCAAAACAGCACCGGCGAGCAGATGAAAATGTTTTTGACCCGCATGGGCTTCAATTCCAAGATGGTCATCACCGGCGACGTAACCCAAATCGACCTGCCGGAAGGCCGCCGCAGCGGTCTGTTGACGGCCATGGATGTGGTCCGCGAGGTCAGCGGCATCCGGTTCGTTTATTTCGACGAACGGGATGTGGTGCGGCATCACCTGGTGCAGCGCATCATCCGCGCCTACGAGCAGTACTCCCACTCTGGAAACGGCGCCCACATCTCCGCCGCCGCTTCTCCGGAAGAACCGAATTCGCAGGACTGATGGCCGTTGCCCCGGTCCGCTTCCTGGGTGCTCCGATGAATCCCCCAGCCGACGCCGAACCTTCCAATACCCGCCCTGCTGCTCGCGGGAGAAGACCGCTCCGCGCGCCGGCCGTTGAACTGGTCCGCCGGCAGAGGAAAGTCGCGGCGGACTGGGGGGAGATCCGCTCCTTTTTGCGAGGCCTTCCGCGGTCGCTGGCGCGCCGGCCCTTCACCGTGTCCCTGATCTCCGACCGTGCCATCCGGCGCCTCAACGGACGGTTCCGGGGAATCAACCGCGCCACCGATGTTTTGTCCTTCCCCGCCCGCCCGCACGCGGGGCCGGAAGCGGAATTCCTGGGCGACATCCTGATCTCTGTGGAGACGGCGCGGCGGAACGCGGCGCGGTTTGGAATGCGCCTGGAAGATGAGATCAAGGCGCTCATCCTGCATGGGCTGCTGCACCTGCAAGGACAGGATCACGAGCGAGATCAGGGCCAGATGGCGCGCAACGAACGCCGCTGGGCGGCTCGCCTGGGATTGCCGCAGTCCTTGCTGCGAAGAGCAAGCCATCGCCCGGCGCCGACCCGCTGGAGGCGGAGCGCCGGCGGCGACCATTCCGTCAGGAAAGGGTTGGGATGCTGCCCGTGATCCTCATCCTGCTGTTGAGTTGCAGCCTGCTGCTGACGCTGTTTTCCTACCTCACGCGGATCGCCAGCGAACGGGGCCGCTTTCTGATCCGCGGCTCCCGGGATAACGTGCAGTATTACGAAGAGGAAATAGAGCCCAAGCTGGGGATCACGGAAGAGCAAGCCGCCTGGGCGTTTCCGCTGCTGGCCCAAATGACGCTGCTACTGCTGGCCTTTCTCCTGGCCGCCTGGAATCTGGGCCGGCCCTTTGATTGGCTGCTGCTGGCGGAAGAGGGGGGCCTGCTGCTGCTGGCGGTGCTGCTGTTCGGCCAAGTGCTTCCCAATATCTTGCTGACCCGCACGAGGGGCCGCTGGCTGCGGACCTGGATCGGCCCGCTGCGGATCGCGGTGCGGGTGGCGTATCCGCTGGTGGCGGTCTGCCAGTTCTTGCACTATGTGTCCACGATCGGCAGCCGGGAGGAAGAAGCCGAAGAGACGATCACCCATAGCGAGCATATCGAGGCGTTGATGGAGGCAGGCGAGCAGGAAGGCCTGCTCGAAAAGGAGGACCGCAAGCTGATCCAGTCGGTGGTGGAGTTTGGGGGCACGCGGGTGCGCAAGGTGATGACGCCCCGGCAGCAGATCGTGGCGGTCCCGTCGCAAACCACGCTCAGCCAGTTGCGCCAGACACTGGCCGCCCACCGCTTTACGCGCATCCCGGTTTATGAGGGGGACCTGGACCATATCGTGGGTTTCGTCCACGCGGGAGATTTGTTCTCGGTCGAGGAAGCAGAGCTGGAGCGGCGGACCGTCCGCGAGTTGCTGCGGCCGGTCGTCTTTGTTCCCGAGACCAAGAAAATTTCCGAACTGCTGGACGAGCTGAAGCAAACGGCGCAGATTGCCATCGTGGTGGACGAATACGGCTCGGTGGCCGGCTTGGCGACGGTCGAGGATCTGGTGGAAGAGATCGTCGGCGACATCCGCGATGAGCACGAACTGGCGGACGTGCATCCCTTGGGCGATGGCCGCTACAGCATCTCCGGCGGCTTACATCTGGATCGCCTGCGGGAACTGTTCGACGTCCGTTTGGAAGAGACGGGCGGCGCAACCACTGTTTCCGGATTGATTACCGACACGCTCGGCCGCGTTCCCGCAGCCGGCGAGCAAATCGAGCGGGACGGTCTCACGTTCCATGTCAGCGAGTCGGATGGCCGGAAGGTGGTCCGGCTGGTCGTAACGGGCCCCGCCCGTCCGGCGGCGGAACTCTCCGACGCGGCCGCGAAGCTTCCGGCCCGCGACCTGCGCGAGAGCGGGAACGGAGGGCAGTAGCTCATTTCCAGCGCCGCACCCGAGCAGCGTCCCGCGCCCCGCCCTGTTGCGGAGTTTCCCGGTCCATGCGAAGCGGCTTTGTAACCATCCTGGGACGGCCCAACGCCGGCAAGTCCACGCTGCTGAACCAACTGGTCGGCAGCAAGCTGGCCATTGTCAGCGCCAAGCCGCAGACCACCCGGGCGGCGATCACCGGCGTCCTGACCATCGCCGCCGGGGACCGCTACGCCGCCGAGTTGCTGCGGGGGCTTGCGGAGCGGCCGCGCCCCGGAGAACCGCTGGCGCAGATCATCTTTCTGGACACGCCCGGCATCCATGACCCCCGCACGCGGCTGGACCGGCAGATGATGGAGCAGGTGCGCGGAGGGCTCGCCGGGCGCGATCTGCTGTTGTTCCTGGTGGACGCCGCGCGGCCGTTCGGCCGCCGCGACGAAGAGGCGCTTGCCTGGATCCAACGCGCAGGAACTCCCGCCTTCCTGCTTCTGAACAAGATCGACCGGGTTGCCAAACCCAAGCTGCTTCCGCTCATCGAGCGCTGCCGCAGGCTTCACGACTTTGCCGAGATCATCCCCATCTCCGCGCTCACGGGAGAAAACCTTTCCTTGCTGGTGGAGCGCATTGTGGCCAGGCTGCCGGAAGGGCCGCTGTACTTCCCGCCCGACCAGATCACCGAGCAGCCGCTGCGATTTTTGGCCGGGGAGATCGTCCGGGAAAAGCTGATCCAGTTGACGCAGCAAGAGCTGCCCTACAGTTGCGCGGTCCTGGTGCGTCAGTTTGAGGAGCGGGATACGCTGATCCGCATCGGCGTGGAAATTTACGTGGAGCGCGAGGGGCAGAAGGCCATCGTGATCGGAAAAGGGGGAGAGATGCTGAAGCGCATTGGCACGCTGGCGCGGCGGGAGCTGGAGGCCATTCTCAGCCAGAACGTCTTTCTGGAGCTGCATGTGCGGGT
>DATMAF010000266.1:0-2107 GCA_035560315.1 Terriglobia bacterium
CGGTGCTTTTCGGGCCAGTGGAATCGGGCGCCAGCCTGACACTGCGTTGCGTCGGCGGGTTTGACCGGGCTGATGAAGGCCGGGTTCTGGTGAATGACGAAATCCTGTTCGACGCCGCCAGTGGTCTGAGCCTGCCGCCGCAGCGGCGGCGGTGTGGGTGGATATCGCCAGCGCACCCGCTTTTCCCGCATATGAGGCTGCGCGAAGACCTGACGTTCGCGGCGCGGCGCCGCCGGGCGCTGGACCGTAACCGCGCCGTCAATGAGGCGATGGAGCGGTACGGACTCGCCGAGTTCGCGGGCCGAAGACCGGGAGAAATGGAGGAAGGAGTCCGGCGCCGGGGTTTGATAGCACGAGCCGTCCTCAGCGGGCCGAGAATTCTGCTCATCGAGGAGCCGGGCCAGGGTTTGGCGGCTCAGGTGCGGTACGAGGTTTATGACAGCTTACGGCAAGCGCGGAGTGAGCTCGGCGCTCCAGCGCTGCTGCGTACGAACGACCTCGATGAGGCGTTTCTCCTGGGTGATGAAATGTTGGTGTTCCACCGCGGACGAATTCTTCAGCACGGCGCGCCACGGGACATTGTCGATCACCCGGCCAGTTTGGACGTAGCACGTCTGTTGGGTTTCCACAACCTGGTTCAGGCCGAGATCCGGACCCTGGATCCGTCATCCAACCAGAGCGAACTTCGCTTTGAGCAGCATACCGTTCGCGGGCCCTATTTTCCGGGACGCTTGCGAGGAGATCGCGTCTGGCTCTGCGTTCGTCCCGACCAACTGACGGCCATGCCCCGCAATGGGGCTGCCCCCGCAAGCAGCCAAATCGCGGCTTTTCTTCAGCGGGTGGTGGAGCGGCCGGAGTTTGTTGAGTTGTCTTTTTCCGGTGGCTTAGTCGTTCACATGCGGCGGCACGAGTTCCACCCTCATAGGGATAATAAGGAGTGGTTGATCGAATTTCCGCCGCAAGCACTGCGGATTCTGTGAGACGGGGATGCTGAAGCCCTTCGACGAATACGTCGCCTTGGCCAACCAAGCCCACGGGCACATCTGCGCGGGCCAGATCCTGGGTCTTCGTCTGGCGCTCTACGGACTTCAACTGCTGGGCCTGGACGATCCGACCGGGAAGCACAGGAAGCGTCTTGTGACGTTCGTCGAGATCGACCGCTGCGCAACCGACGCTATCACCGTCGTGACCGGATGCAGGATGGGAAAGCGAGCTCTAAAGTTCCGCGATTATGGCAAGGTGGCGGCCACGTTCTGCGATCTGGAATCCGGCCGGGCCGTGCGGGTGGTGGCGCTGGATTCTTCCAAGGAGCGGGCGAAGGAATTGTATCCGGACATCGCGGACAAGAATCAGCAGCAGATGAGAGCCTATCGCGAAATGCCCGACCAAGAACTCTTCCGCCACCAATGGGTGCGGGTCGAGATTGGCCCGGAAGATTTGCCGGGCTATAAGGGGCCGCGCGTGAAGTGCGCAAGGTGCGGTGAAGGCGTGAACTTTCACCGCGAAGTGATCCGCGACGGCCAGACCCTGTGCCGCGCTTGCGCCGGGGATGCCTACTATCAGCCTCTCTAAACCGCTCCGGTATTACATCACGGACCGTGAGGCCGCTGGAGGCCTGGCCCCGCTGCTTGCCATCATCGAGCGGCGTATTTCCGAGGGCGTCGAGCTGATCCAGATCCGGGAGAAGGATCTGGCAGCACGGGAATTAGCGGCTCTGGTGGGGCGCGTAGTGGCGTTGTCGGGGCGCGGGGCCACAAAGATACTCGTGAACTCGCGCGCCGATATTGCTCTGGCTTGCGGAGCGGCAGGAGTACACTTGCCGGCGGATTCGATTCCTGCGGGCAAGCTGCGCCCGCACCTGCCGGAAGGTTTCCTGATCGGCGTCTCCTGCCACAGTGCCGCCGAAGTGGAGGCGGCCGAACGGGAGGGCGCCGATTTTGCCGTGTTCGGACCGGTGTTCCCCACGCCCTCGAAGGCTGGATACGGACTTCCCCAGGGGCTGGCGAGGTTGGCGGAAGCCTGTCGCGCCGTGCGCATGCCGGTGCTGGCTCTTGGGGGCGTGACTGAAGAGAAGATCGGCCAGTGCCTGGAAGCAGGCGCGGCGGGG
>DATMAF010000267.1:0-4372 GCA_035560315.1 Terriglobia bacterium
CAGCAAGTCTTCTTTCGTGATGCGGCCACCCGGCCCGGTCCCCGGCACTTCGCTGAGGTTCACATGGTGCTCGGCAGCCAGCCGGCGAACCAGGGGCGAGCTGCGCACGTGCAACGCCTCTTCGGAAGCTGCCTCGGCGGCGGGGCGGGCGGAAGCCGCTGGGGGCGCCGCTGAGATTGACGGAGGCTTCGGCGCCGGAGCCGGTGCGGGCGGAGCGGGGGGCGCCGCCATCTGCGACGGGGGAGAGGCAATGGCCTCGGCGCTGGCCTCGATCTGGGCGACCACCGTGTGCACCGCCACCGTCTGGCCCTCATTGACCAATATCTTCGCTACCGTTCCCGCGACCGGAGAGGGGATTTCCGCGTCCACCTTGTCCGTGGAGATTTCAAACAGGGGCTCGTCCTTGCCAACGGGCTCGCCGACTTTCTTCAACCAGCGGGTGATGGTTCCTTCCGTGATGCTCTCTCCCATCTGCGGCATTAGCACGTCAGCGACTGGCATAGCGTCCTCCTTTCTCCATGGCGCAAGGCACCCGGCTGCATCGCCAAGCCGAGCAGGTCTGCGAGGTGCTCCACCAAAAGGTTCTCTACCCGCGGCAGGCCGGGGCTGGCGCCCAGCAGTTCCCGAAGGGAGGTCACCGGACAGCGGGCGATGCCGCACGGAACAATGTGGCGGAAGTAGTCCAGGTTGGTCTCCACATTCAGCGCCAGGCCGTGCGAGGTGACCCAGCGGCTGATATGAATCCCGATGGCCGCCACCTTGCCGTTGGCCGTCCACACGCCGGTCATGCCGGGGCGACGAAAGCAGTCCACTTCCAGGCCGCGCAGGGCGCGGATGATTGCCTCCTCCAGCGTTCGCACGTACCACACCACATCTTTTCGGATGCGGCTCAAATCCAGGATCAGGTAGCCCACAAGCTGTCCCGGGCCGTGAAACGTTACGTCGCCACCCCGGTCGGTTTCCACCACTTCGATGCCCTCGGAGGCCAGCGCCTCCGGGGAGGTCAGCAGGTGCTCCCGGCGGGAATTGCGGCCCAGCGTGATGACCGGCGGATGCTCGAGCAGCAGCAGCCGGTCGGAAATCTCGCCCGCCTTGCGCCGCTCCACCCACTCGCGCTGCAGCGCCCAAGCCTCCCGGAATGGAAGCAGGCCCAGATGATGCACTTCGCAGGGTCGGGCATCCATATCTGCTCCGTCGGCAGGAGGTTCCCTCCGAGACCGCATGGACTCCATCGCTCGCCTCCCGGCACCGCCTGCCGTCATCCGTCTTTTGAAGCGCGGTCAGGCATTGATGGTCAGCGAATACACCGCGTTGGCGGCGTCGAACAAGGCTTCCGAAAGCGTCGGATGAGGGTGGACGGTGTACAGCAGATCTTCGGCGGTGGCTTCCATCCGCATGGCCAGGACCAACTCTCCAATCAGTTCCGTTACGCCGGGACCGATCAGGTGCGCCCCCAGGATTTCACCGTATTTTTCCTCGCACACCAGCTTGACGAAGCCTTCCTCCGCGCCGAGCACGCTGGCCTTGCTGTTGGCGCGGAAGGAGAACCGCCCGACCCGGACCGCGTACCCCAACTCCTTGGCCCGCGCCTCCGTCAGGCCCACCGAAGCCGTTTGCGGCTCGCAGTACACACACTCCGGGACGTGGCGGAAGTTCATCGGCGGGACCGGCTTGCCGCAGATGCGGCCTACCGCGGTAATGCCCTCCAGAAAGGCGGCATGAGCCAACTGCGGAGCCCCGGCGACGATGTCGCCCACGGCGTAAATCCCCGCCTCGGATGTCTCCATGAATTCGTTCGCTTTGACGTAGCCGCGCTCGGTCTCCACCTTCGTTGTTTCCAGTCCAATGCCTTCCGTGTTCGGGCGGCGGCCCACCGCCACCAGCGCCTTCTCCGCCTGCAACGTCTGCTGATCGGTTCCCTGGCTAACCCGTACCTCCACGCCCGAGGCGGACTTGGTCAACTGGTCCACGCGGGCGCCGGTGAGGATTTTGATTCCCTGCTTTCGCAAAGCTTTCTCAAGTTCTTTGGAAACCTCCTCGTCCGCCAGCGGCAGGATGCGGGGCAGCATCTCAATGAGGGTGATGTCGCAACCCAGCCGGCGAAAGGCCGAACTGAATTCCACACCGACGGCTCCCGCCCCGATAACGACCAGGGAGGCGGGCACCTGGGGGGTCTCCAGCATCTCGCGGTTGGTCAGCACCCGTTCGGGATCTGCCTCGATTCCTGGCAACAGGCGGGCTTCTGAGCCGGTCGCCAGAATGATATTGCTGGCCAGCACTTCGCGCTCCCCGTCCGCCCCTTGCACGGCGATGCGGCCGCTCCCGTTCAGGCGCCCGTAGCCGCGGATCGTCTCGATCTTATGCTTGCGGAAAAGGTACTCCAGGCCTTTGTTGTGCTTCTGGACAATGCCCCGCTGGCGGGCCTGCGCCGCGCTCCAATCCAGCACTGGCGTCCCGCACTCAATCCCCACTTCCCTGCTGTGCCGGATGAGGTCATAGACCTCGGCATGGTACAGCAAAGCCTTGCTGGGAACGCAGCCTACATTCAGGCAGGTTCCTCCCAGCCGGTCATCCTTTTCCACCACCGCCGTCTTCAAGCCCCATTGCGCGGCGCGGATGGCCGCGACGTACCCGCCTGGTCCCCCGCCAAGGATTGCCAGATCGTATCTGTCTGCCATCGCAGAATTCTCCGCTACGCTGTTACTTTCCACCCCGGATCTTTCTCATCGTCCAGCGGGACACCGTTTCAGAAAGGCCTGCGGAAGCCGAAGCAAATGAGGAATGATAGCATCAACCGCAACCAGGAACAAGACTCTGGCGCCCGGGCAGGGTGGAGCGGACCACCGATGGCGAGGTTTGCAGTCCGCGGCCAGTTCCAATCGCATAGCAATCCTGCGATGACCTCCTCTTTTTGTGTGCCTTGTGGCGCAGGGCAGCCGGCAGACGGCAGCGCCGTTCGAAAATAGATTGTTGAATATCAGCGCATGAAAGACATCGTTCTGGGAGTCCCCGGCCGCAGTAGGGCATTCCAGCGGGACTTGCTGGCGGCGTGTGTATAAAGGCCTGCCATGATTGTATAAAAGAAACACAGGTGTTGCATTTTAGCAACACAATGAAAGGTGGAAATAATCTGTAACATTTTATGTTTAAATGTCTTGTAATTTCTTTCGCAACTGCGGTTCAATAGTTTATAGCAACAGTGTGACGGGAGACCGAAGTCCGATTGGCATACCAGCACACCATCGCACGACCGGTTGAAGTTTCGGGGATCGGGCTGCACAGCGCTGTGCCGGTCACGGTACGGCTGGTTCCGGCCGCAGCCAACCGGGGTGTTGTTTTCCGCCGCACCGACCTGGACAACTTTGAAATTCCGGCTTCCTGGAAGCACATCGCGCGGGTCAGCTACGCCACCAGTTTGATGCGCCAAGGCGTCCTGATTTCCACCACCGAGCATATTCTTTCCGCGCTGATGAGCATGGAGATTGACAACGTCGTCATCGAAATCAACGCCCTGGAGCTGCCCATCTTGGACGGCAGTTGCGCTCCGTGGGTGCGCTTGCTCGAGCAGGCCGGCCGGCGGCGCCAGCGGGCGGGACGTTTGTTCCTCCGCGTCCGGCAGCCGGTGGAAGTTGTCGAAGGGTCCAAGCGCATTTCCTTGTTGCCGGACAGTGAATTCCGCATCAGCACTCAGGTAAATTTTCCTCACCCGAAGGTCGGCTTGCAGCAGATGGAGACGGCCATCACGCCGGAAATCTTCGCCCGCGAGATCGCCCCGGCGCGCACGTTCGGGTTCCTGGATCAACTGCCGCAGATGCGCGACATGGGACTGATCCGGGGCGGCTCGTTGGAGAATGCGGTGGTCTTTGACCGCGACTCGGTCATGAACCCCGAGGGCCTGCGCTTCCCGGACGAGTGCTGCCGCCACAAGCTGCTGGATTTGATTGGCGACTTGGCCCTGGTGGGCCATCCCTTGCGCGGCCGCGTCATTGCCGAGCACGCCGGCCACGCCATGCACACCGCCCTGGTGCTGAAGCTGATGCGCGACCGCTCGCTGTGGGAGCTGACCACCTCCGAACCCGCGTCGGCCTCCTCGCCCCCGCAAGAAGCACTGCCCGCGCCCCCAGTTCCCCTGCACCTCACCTCCGCCGGCACCGACTAAAGCACCCTCGTGCTAGCAGCCCGTGGTGAACGTGTGCCGGCGTGGAGATGGACAGGCGCAAGCAACGGGGGCGACAAGAAGAATTGTGGATCGCGGCGGGGGAGTTGCTGGAGAGAGTCGTTGCTCACGTCTATGACCCGGATGGGATGCGGTGGGCATCTACGGTGAAACCGCAATATGTTCAAACAGTTGCTGGTGCACATGGTGCCCTCC
>DATMAF010000268.1:0-6864 GCA_035560315.1 Terriglobia bacterium
CACTCCCCCAAATATTGCGACACCTTGTCGGCATTGCCCATCTCATTGGTGAGCAGGGCGGCCATGAACTCCACAGGATAGTTGGCCTTCAAATAGGCGGTTACGTAGGCCAGCACGGCGTAGGCCGCCGAGTGCGATTTGTTGAAGCCATAGCCGGCGAACTGCTCCATGAGATCAAACAGACGGGCGGCTTTCTTGCGGGGATGGCCCTTGGCGACGGCGCCGTTCACAAAGCGCTCCCGCTGGGCGGCCATCTCCTCGGGTTTCTTCTTGCCCATGGCGCGCCGCAGCAGGTCCGCCTGCCCCAGGCTGAAGCCCGCCAGCCGGTGGGCGATCTGCATGACCTGCTCCTGGTAGACGATGACGCCGTAGGTTTCGGCCAGGATTTCCTCCAGCTCCGGCAGATCATAGGTGATCGGCTTGTGGCCGTGCTTGCGCGCAATGAACTCATCGATCATGCCGCCCTGCAAGGGCCCCGGCCGGTAGAGCGCATTCAGAGCCGTCAAATCGGCCAGGGTGGAGGGCTGGTACCGCCGCAGGATGTCGCGCATCCCGCTCGATTCAAACTGGAAGACGCCGCTGGTCAGGCCCTGCGAGAAGAGTTGGTAGGTGGCCGGGTCGTCAAAGGGAAGCCGGTCCAACTCGATTTTCTCCCCGCGGGTCTTTTCGATCAGGCGCAGCGCGTCGTCCACGACCGTCAGCGTCGTCAGCCCCAGGAAGTCCATCTTGAGCAGGCCGATGGATTCCAGCCCGTTCATGTCGTACTGCGTGACAATTTCATTCTTGTTCGTCTTGTACAGGGGGACCACCTCGGTCAGCGGCACCGGTGAGATGACCACGCCGGCGGCGTGCGTGGACGCATGGCGCACCATGCCCTCCAGCTTGCGCGCAATGGCCATCAGCTCCTGCAAACGGGGTTCGTTCTGGATCTGCGCGGCCAGTTGCGGCGATTGCTCCAGGGCCTGTTCGAGGGAAATGTTCAGGGTGTTCGGCACCAGCTTGGCCAGCCGGTCGGCTTCCCCGTAGGGAATCTCCAGGGCGCGGGCAACGTCTTTGATGGCCGCCTTGGCCGCCATGGTTCCGAAGGTGATGATCTGCGCCACGTTCTCGCGGCCGTACTTTTGGGTGACATATTCGATCACCTCGCCGCGCCGGTTCATGCAGAAATCGATATCGATGTCGGGCAGGGAGACGCGCTCCGGATTCAGGAAGCGCTCAAACAGCAGGTTGTGCTCCAGCGGATCGATGTCGGTGATGCCCAGCGCATAAGAAACCAGGCTTCCGGCCGCCGAGCCGCGCCCGGGACCCACCGGGATGCCGCGCTCTTTGGCGAATCGCACAAAGTCCCAAACGATCAGGAAGTAGCCGGAGAAGCGCATCTGCTGAATCATGCGAATCTCGGCCTCCAGGCGTTCCAGGTACTCCGCCATGGTGTGGCGCAGCGCGCCGCGCCGGATCCGCTCCTCCAGCCGGCCGCGCCGGGCGGCAAAGCCCGCCCGGACCATTTTCTCGAAGTAACTGTCCAGCGTTTCACCGGCAGGGACGGCAAACTCCGGAAACGGATTCGGGATTTTCTCGAGGTTCAGTTCGCACTGCTCGGCCACCTCGGCGGTGCGCCAGACCGCCTCCGGCAGTTCGCCAAAGACCCGCATCATTTCCTCATACGACTTCAGATAGAACTGGTCGTTGGCAAACCGCATCCGCTTGGTGTCGTTCACTTGGCGGCCGGTCTGGATGCACAGCAGCACGTCGTGCGCTTTGGAATCCTCGCAGCGCAGGTAGTGGCAGTCATTGGTGGCCAGCAGCGGGATGCCCGTCTGCCGCGACAACTCCGCCAGCAGCGGGTTGATGCGCTTTTCCTGCTCCAGACCCTGATCCTGCATTTCCAGGAAGTAATTTCCTTTGCCGAAAATATCCTGGTGCTGGTAGGCGACGCGGCGCGCCTCTTCCATGTTCCCGGCCAGCAGCGCTTCGGCGATTTCGCCGCGCAGGCACGCCGAGAGCGCGATCAGCCCTTGGGCATGGCGGGCCAGCAGTTCTTTGTCCATGCGGGGCTTATGGTAGAAGCCTTCCAGATAGGCGGCGGACACCAGCCGCACCAGGTTGCGGTACCCGGTTTGATTCGCGGCCAGCAGCACGAGGTGGTTATAATGGTCCGTCTCGGAGCGGCTGTGGCGCCCCTGTTGCGAGATGTAGGCCTCGCAGCCGATGATGGGCTTCAGCCCCCGGGCTCGGGCCGCTTTGTGGAACTCCACGGCAGCGAACAGGTTGCCATGATCGGTGACCGCCAGCGCCTTCATGCCCAGCCGATCCGCCTGTTCCACTAAGCGGGGAATCTGGCAGGCGCCATCGAGCAGGCTGTAGTCCGTGTGCAGGTGCAGGTGGACGAATTCCTTCGGCGGCATGGACAGGATGATAACAGAAAGCTCCGGCGAAGCGAAAGGCCGCGGCCGGAGCGGGATGCAGCGATGGCCCTTTACCTGGTGACCGGCGGAGCGGGATTCATCGGATCGGCTCTCACGCGCGCCTTGCTGGAGCGCGGCCATCGCGTGCGGGTGGTCGATAACTTCGCCACCGGCAAGCGGGAAAATCTCGCCGGGCTGTCTGGCCCCCTGGAGGTATGCGAGGCGGACATCTGCGATCTGCCCGCGCTGCGCTCTGCCTGCGACGGTGTGGAGTACCTGTTGCACCAGGCGGCGCTTCCCTCCGTGCCGCGCTCCATCCAGGACCCGGAGACTTCCAACCGGGTGAACATCGGCGGCACCCTCAACGTGCTGCTGGCGGCGCGCGACGCCGGGGTGAAGCGCGTGGTCTATGCCGCCTCCTCGTCCGCTTACGGCGACGCGCCCGCGCTTCCCAAGGTCGAAACCATGCCGCCGCATCCCATCTCGCCGTATGGCATCACGAAGCTGGCCGGGGAGTTCTACGCCCAGGTGTTCACGCGCGTCTACGGGCTGGAGACGGTCAGCTTGCGCTATTTCAACGTGTTCGGCCCGCGCCAGGATCCCGGCTCCCCTTACTCCGGCGTGCTTTCGCGATTCATCACCGCGCTGCTGCGCGGCGAAAAGCCCACCGTGTATGGCGACGGCGAGCAGTCGCGCGACTTCACCTACGTCGACAACGTGGTGGAGGCGAATCTGCTGGCCTGCGCTGCTCCCGGAGCCGCCGGAAAGGTTTTCAATATCGGCACGGGACGGCGCGAGACGCTCAACCAGGTGCTCGCGACGCTGGGGCGGATTTTCGGCCGTCCCGTGGAAGCGGTCTACGCCCCGCCGCGTTCCGGCGACATTGTGCACTCCCTGGCGGACATCCGGAAAGCGCAGGAGGAACTCGGTTACGAACCGCGGGTTGGTTTCGAGGAGGGCTTGCGGAGGACCGTGGAGTGGTATCGGGAGGACCACGCCGCGCTGTCGGTTTCCGGCAATCCCCCCGGGCGGGGATGAGGAAACGAGCGTTTCCCGAAGACCCTATTGTTCCTGGCGAAAAACCCACCCGGCACAGGGCACTCCGAGGGCGGTATCAATTTGATATGCCCCCGGCGCGCCGAGCGCGTAGGGGATCGAGCGGTGCGGCCGCCGCACCCACAGCACCAGATGATAGTAACCGGGGCCCGCCTGGCGCACCGGGGCCTGGAAGCGGAAGCCCCCGTTGGATGGATTAAAGGACATCTCCCAGGGAGGGACGCGCGCGACGATCTGGCCGGTCATGTCTTCATAGGCGTAGGTACGGTTCAACTCCTCGACGGTGCGCGGCTGCGGCCAGCCCTCGTAGAACAACACGCAATAATAGGGGCCGTACTCTTTGTTCAGAACCGCGCCTTGGATCCGGATGCTGCCCGCCGGCAACGCGGCCGGCAGGGGCTCCAGCGCCACGTAGCGGTTGAGGAACTCCTCGGCCATGGTGAAGTCGCCGCCGACCACCGCCAGGCCGATGCCCACGTGGGTGTGTCCGGGATCCAGCACGTTCTGACGATGTCCGTCCAGCGGCGGTGCCTCGTCCATGAACCGCTGGTGGGCGTGCAGCAGATGCGCTTGCACGTCCTCCGGTTCGGTGGAGATGGGGTCGGGCCGTAGCGAAACGACCGTCATCCGGGAGAGATTTTCTTGCAGGTGGTCCCGTCCGCCAGCAAAGTGATAGCGATGATAGGGCAGCAGTCCCCGCAGGTTCCAGTGCGAGAGGTAGCCGCGGGCGGCCATCTCCTGGCAATGCTGGTCGCCCACCTGAGAGGCGAGCCAATCAAACGCCACGGGGCGGAGTCCCGCCGCCCGGCGGTCCCGGTTGATTTGTTCCACCACGGCCTGGCGCGCCGCGTAATAGGGATCGTCCTCGGCGGGAAAGCTGGGGGGAACATTTGCCTCCGGCTGCGGATATTGCATGGCGTTTCTAGACGGCCGCCGTCAGCGTCAGCAGCACGGTGCGCTGCCGGGGACGGTTGTCAAAATCCATCAGGACAATCTGCTGCCACGTCCCCAGCGCCAGCCGCCCGTTTTCGACCGGAATGCACAGGTCCGGCTTCAGAAGCGCGGCCCGCAAATGCGCGTAGCCGTTGCCGTCCCCCCAGGCTTCGTTGTGGGCATAGGGGGCGTTCATGGGGGCGATCTGGTCCAGGGCGCGTTTCAAATCCTCGAGCGCCCCCGGCTCGAATTCAATCGTGGTCAGGGCGGCGGTTGATCCCGCGACGAACAGGTGCGCCACCCCGCGCTGCAAGCCCGCTTTGCGTATCGCCTGCGCGACCTCGGCCGTGATATCCAGAATTTGATTGAAGCCTTGGGTGGAAAATTCCAGCCGCATGGGGCCAGTATAACAGCACCCGCCGGCCGGGAGCGCAGGCGGAGGAGCGGGTTGCGCAGCCGCCAAGCGCTGTTGGCTAAAAAGTGTCACCCAGGAGGGCGGCCCGCCGCTGCTCGACAGCGAATCCGGCCGGTGCTACCATACATCCTGTGAGTCAGCCGCATCGCGAAGGAGGCGGAGCGCCGGTGCCGCTTCGGTTGCCAGCTATGCCGCCGGTTGTTCTACCAGAGGCGCCCCGGAGGCCCCGCCAAGCCGGAGCCGTGACCCTGTCCGGGATGCTCCTGCTTCTGGTGCTGGCCGCCATCGTGTTTGCTGCCATCAAGCTGCTTCCCCCCTATATTGATAACTATCGCTTGCAAGACACCTTGGACACCATCGCCAGAAATGCCACCTACAGCAACCGCCTGAGCGAAGCGGATATTCGCAACGAGGTGCTCGCCGAGGCCCGGGAATTGGGCATCCCCCTGGAGCCCCGGCAAGTCAACGTGCAACGCAGCGGCGCCTCGGTGAACATTGCGGTGCGCTATGTGATCACCGTCGACTTGCTGGTCCGTCAAGTCGACCTGAATTTCGAACCGGCGGCGGGCAATCGCAATATCATGGCCCGGCCATAGCGGCGCCGGCGTGCTCCTGCCATGCGAATCGTCATTCTGAAGCGGGGCCAACCGACTTCCCTTTTCCGGTCCCTGGTGTGGGTCGCCTTGGGAGTCTTTCTGCTGTGCAGCCTCCTGGCGGCTTCCGTTCTGACCTATTATTACGTCGGCTACTCCCGGCTGATCGACGAACGGCTGCAAGGGCCGGTGTTTCCCAACGTCTCGCAGGTGTACGCTGCCCCGGAGAAGCTGCGGCTGGGGGATCCGGCCAGCGCCGCCGGCGTGGTGGCGCACCTCCGGCGGGCCGGCTTTGGGGATCGCCGCAAGACTCCCAAAGGGCACTACGAACTGGTGCGCCGCGGCGTGCGCATCTATCCCGGCCCGGATTCCTATTTTTCGCCGGAGCCGGCCGAACTGCTCTTTGCAGAAGGCAAGCTCAGCAGCATCGTTTCGCTCCGCGACCAGTTCGCCCGCAGCGAATACTCGCTGGAGCCGGAGCTGATCACCAACCTGTTTGACTCCAGCCGCGAGAAGCGCCGCCTGGTGCAGTTCGCCGACCTTCCCCGGCATCTGGTGAACGCCATCCTGTCGATCGAGGACCGCCGCTTTTTCGAGCACTCCGGGATCGACTACCTGCGGCTGGTGAAGGCGGCTTACGTGGATCTGATCAGCGGTAGCGCGCGCCAGGGCGCCAGCACCATCTCCCAGCAACTGGCCCGCAGCCTCTTCCTGAACCGCGAGAAGACCCTTCGCCGCAAGATTGCCGAAGCGATCGTTACCTTCCAGCTCGAGCGGCGCCTCAGCAAAGAGGAGATCTTCGAGCACTATTGCAACACCGTCTATCTGGGCCAGCGCGGCAGCTTCAGCATCCAGGGGGTGGGCGAGGCGGCCCAGGCATATTTCCGCAAGGACGTTCGCGACCTCACCCTGGCGGAAAGCGCCTTGCTGGCCGGCATCATCCAGAGCCCCAACCGTTACTCTCCATACCGCCACGAGGAGGCGGCCCTGCGGCGCCGCAACCAGGTGCTGGCCGCCATGCTGGACACCGGCGCGATCACGCCGGCCGAGCACGAGGCAGCGGTCCGGGAGCCGCTCGGACTGGCGCCCAGCTATACCGTGGCCAGCGAGGCGCCGTATTTCATCGACCTGGTCAAGGACCAACTGCTCGATCGTTTCTCGGAAGAGGAGCTGATCTCCCAGAGCTACCGCATCTATACGACGCTCGACCTGCGGCTGCAACGCGCGGCCGCGGAGGCGGTTCGCATCGGCGTCGAGGAGCTGGACCGGCGGCTGGCTTCCCTGCGGCGGCCGCGCGCCAAGGCCGCGGCGGGCGGCCCGGAGGAATCCGTCCGGCCGGAAATCGCGCTGGTGGCCATCGACGCCCACACTGGGGCGATCAAGGCCCTGATTGGCGGCCGCGATTACGGCGCCAGCCAGTTAAACCGCGCGCTGGCGCTCCGGCAGCCCGGCTCGGTTTTCA
>DATMAF010000269.1:0-3977 GCA_035560315.1 Terriglobia bacterium
ATAAACCCGTCTGGAAGAGCGCCCGGGCCCTGCGGAGGATCCTGCAGGACCGCCACGTCCGCATTCTTCATTGCCACAACACCTACGCGGATCTGGTGGGTCTGGTTGCCGCCAAGTGGTGCCGCATCCCCTGCGTCACGACGCTGTACGTGTGGGGCGACTTCGGATTCAAGCGCGGCGTGCTGCAATGGATTGACGCCCGCCTGCTCCCTTATTTCGACCGCATCACGGCCCATTGTGAGACCACTCGTCAGCAGACTTTGCGCATGGGTTTTTCGGAGTCGGAAGTGACGCTGCTGCCGTGCGGCTTTGAAGGCCGCGCCGTGCAATTCCCTGCGGAGGAGCGGTCGCGGCGGCGGGCGGAGTTCGGCGTTGGTCCCCAGGAAACCGTCCTCATTTACGTGGCGCGCTTCTGGCCTGAAAAAGCGCACGAGGTTGTGCTCGAAGGCATGAAGGAAATCCTCCGGCATCGCCCGGCGACCACCCTCTGGCTGCTGGGGGTTGGGCCGGAGGAGCCGCGAATTCGTTCGATGGTCCGGGAGATGAACCTGGAGGAAAAGATCCGGTTTCTCGGGTTCCGTTCCGATCTGGAGGAAATGCTGGCGCTGGCCGATATTATGGTCCACCCCAGCCACATGGAGGGTGTGCCCCTGGCCGTGCTGTCCGGAATGGCCGCTGGTTTGCCCGTGGTGGCCACGCGGGTGGGCGGGTTGCCGGAAATTGTGCGGCATGGAGAAACGGGCGTGCTGATCCCGCCGCGGGAACCCTCTGTTCTGGCGCGCGAGGTGATCCAACTGATCGATCATCCCGAGGCACGGCGCCGTTTCGGCCAGGCAGCCCGGCGGTTCGTCGAAACCGAATACTCCTTGCAGGAAGCCACCAACCGCGTCCACACCCTGTACGCGGAGCTTCTGGCGGCGCAACGGAATTCGCGCGGCGCCCTTCCGGCGGGGCTGCGGAGCGATGCGGAGGCCGGCGCGGCGGATTCCGCATGAGCATCGCATTCGGATCGGGAACGGCCGGCGTCTTGTTCCGGGCCGGCGGCGGATTTTCAAGAACCGCGGGAGGAATTTCCCGGAGGGGCTGGGGGCTGTTTCCGGGAGTGCGTCATTGAAGCGTTCCGTGCTGGAATTCCTGCTGGTGGCGTTTCCGAAGGCCCTCTCCGGGTTCGGGACCGTTGCCATCAACCTGCTCCTGCTTCGTTTCCTGGGAACGGAGCAGTACGGCATTCTGGGAATTTGTCTTGCCACGATTCTTCTGATCGACTCCATTGTCGGCTCGGCGGTTGACATGGGGGTGTTGAAACTCGCCCCGGCGCACCGCGCCTCAAATCCCGCAGCCGGCGAAGCCGTGCAGCGGGCGGGATTCTATTGGAAAGCCGCCGCGGTTTTCCTTTTCCTGCTCCTGAGCGCCGTCTTTGCGCGGCCGCTCAGCGAAGCCTTCTTTCACCGGCCGGACCTGGGGCATCTGCTGTATCTGGTCTGCGCCGCCTCGGCCGGTTTGCTGTGGCTGCGGTCGGCGCAGTTGCAATGGCAGATCGAGGGGCGCTTCAGCTTGTATGGGATGGCGGACCTGCTGCACAGCGGGTTGCGGTTTGGAGGGATTGCGCTGCTGATGGCCACCCACAGCGTCCAGCCGGAGAGCGTGCTGGCCTGGCATGTGATTGCGCCGGCCGCCATCCTGGCAGGATGGGCGTTCACGGCAAGCCGCGGGGTGTTCTCCAGCCTTGCGGTCGGACGCGAGCCGATGCGGGAGCTCGGCTCGTGCGTTCCCTGGTACGTGCTGACCTTTGGGCTTGGCGCGCTGCTCAGCCGGATGGATCTCTTCCTGCTGGCGCGGTGGTCGAATCTGGGCGAGGTGGGAATCTACGCCGCGGCTCTGACCATCGCCATGATCGTGCAGATGGTGGGAGTGTACCTCAGCGTGGTGACCAGCCCCAAGGTGGTGCCGATGATTCAGGAGGGGCGCTTCTGCCGGTTTTTCCGCACCTTCCAGACGGGCCTGCTGGCTGTCTGCCTGGCGGGTTACCTCCTGTTCCGCGTCGTGTGGGCGGCCGGAGCCAGCCGTCTTCTGCCGGGCGAGTATGCGCGCTCGGGCGAGCTGATCCACATCTTGATCGCGGGAGCCTTTGCCGGCTTGGCGACGTTTCCCGTTACAATGACCTTTGTTATGTTCGTACGTCCCCGCTTCCTGCTGGCCATGGATTGCGTCTATCTTCCTGTCCTTTTGCTGCTGTATGCGTGGCTCATTCCCTTGCACGGCGCCGTGGGCGCGGCCTGGGTGACGGCCGGCGCCAATATCTCCCGGGCGCTGATTGCCCAAGCCTTCGCCTGGAAGTGGGCTTCCGAAGCGGCGGTGGGAGCCTCCGGCGAGCTCCTGCTGAAACCGGACTGGGGAGAGCTGAAGCGCTCGGAGTGTGAGCGACTATGGTAGGCCGTCTGGCAGCTTGGTTGCCCGCCGGCGACGGCGGCAAACTGTCGCAAGCGCTGCGCACGGCACTATTGCTGGCGGCTGCCGCCGGGAGCCCCGCCGCGCTGGGAGCGGCCGCGGATTGGGAGCCCCAGGGCCCCTCCACGGCCACGGTCCTGGCGCTGGAAGCGGATCCGGGAACCAGAGGGAGGTTTCTGGCCGGCACTTATTTCGGCGGTCTGTATGAGACCAGGAATGGCGGCGCGTCGTGGTCGCCGATCCCCACGGAATTCAGCACCTTCTCAGTGTTTGCGATCGCCTTCGACATCCGCTTCCCCAGCACGGTCTACGCCGGCACATTCAACGGCGGCGTCTATAAGTCCCAAGACGGAGGAAGAACCTGGCGGGCAGTGAACGAAGGATTGCAAGATCGCAATGTGCTGGCGCTGGCGGTGGATCCGTACCAACCCTCCGGAGTCCTCGCCCTCACGGGAACAGGCCTGTACCGCAGCGCAGACGCGGGAGAGCATTGGGCGGCCGTGGAGATCGAGCCGCTGCGGGGAGTCGGCATGCGGTGCATCGCCTTTGATCCGCGGAAACCCGGCTGGGTTTATCTGGGCAGCGAGGGAAAAGGCGTTTTTCGGAGCCGGGACGGCGGGATCACCTGGGAGCAGTTCGCGGAAGGGATGGGGGATCAGTCGGTCAACTCCCTGGCCTTCAGCAACCAATCCAAGCGCAAGCTGTATGCCAGCACCAGCCAGGGTTACGCCTTTAAGCTGCTGCCGGAGGAAACCACCTGGCGGAAGCTTTCGATCTGGCCCGGCGAGCCGCCGGGGCAGGTCCGGTATGTCTTGCCGCATCCGGCGACCATTAACGTTCTGTATGCGGCCACGGATGCCGGGGTTTACCTGTCGCTGGATGATGGCAGCAGTTGGACTCTGCGCTTGCCCCAGATTGCTTCCATGGTGAAGTCCGATGTGTTCGGGGAAACCTTTTTCGCCGTCAATGTCGCCGGCGGGTTGCAGTACACCGCGGACCTCGGAAGGACCTGGAAGGGAAGCCAGGACGGCCTGCAAAACATCTTCGTAGGGGCCCTGGCGGTTGTGCAGGACCAGGGTCTGACGACGGTCTTTGCCGGCACGGAACACGGTGTGTTTTCCCGGGCCGGCAGCAATGCGGCCTGGCGGCTCCCCACCATGGAGCGCAGAGTGTTCGCCCTGCTGCCAGACGCAAATCAGCGGGGAACCCTGCTTGCCGGCACCGAAGGGCATGGCGTCTGGATGACGAACGACGGTGGCGAAACCTGGCGGCAGACTTCGGCGGGCATGGTTCCTCCCTTCGTTTATTCGATTGACAGCTCGCGACAAGGCTCCAGCCGGCTCTATGCCGGAACATCCGCCGGGCTCTTCCGCAGCACGGACCATGGACAGAATTGGACGCCGCTCACGGAGTTGGTGGTGGCCAAGGCGCTCAGCGTCTCCATTGATCCCGCCGACAGCAATGTGGCTTATATCGGCAGCCTGCAGGGGTCCGTCTTCAAGACCACGACCGGCGGGTTGAACTTCTTC
>DATMAF010000270.1:0-10150 GCA_035560315.1 Terriglobia bacterium
CCCGCCTCACAATTTCACCAACAGGAAGGGGGCAAAGAGCCAATGCCTGGCAAATCCCGACTGACTCACACCCTGCTGTTCCTCGCCGTCTTGCTTTGGTGCGCCCTGCCGCTGGCGAGCCAAGCCCCAACGTCCGCCCCCGGGGATGGTTCGGCTTCTTCCCAGCAGCCGGCCCCGCCGAAACTTCCGGAGAGCGGCCCCAGCCGGCGCGTCGACGAGACGGTGATTGTGCCGCGGCAGCGCGCTCCCGAGCCGCCCCCCGAACCGTCCAAGGTCGAAAAGCTTCCTGGCATCGATGAGCCCATTTTCCGGGCCGACGTGGAACTGGTCAGCCTCAGCGTGGTGGTGCAGAACCGCAACGGCGAGTTTCTGTCCGGGCTGACGAAGGACAATTTCCGGGTAACCGAAGACGGCGTGCTTCAGACCATCCAGCGCGTGGAAGCGGTGGAGGCTCCGGTGACCGTCGCGATGGTGGTCGAATACAGCAGCCTGTATTGGGATTTCCTCTACGACACCTTCCAGGCCGCGGTCGGCTTTGTTTACTCGCTGAAGCCGGAGGATTGGGTGGCGCTGATCTTCTACGACCTGCGGACGCAGATTATCCGGGATTTCACGCGCAACAAGGCGGCCATCGCCGATGACCTGCGCATGTTGCAAACCCCCGGCTTCAGCGAGGCCAATCTGTTCGACGCCGTGGCGGAGACCGTGGATCGGATGCAGGACATCGCCGGCAAGAAGGCCATCGTGCTGGTCTCCAGTGGCGTTGACACCTTCAGCAAAACCCGCTATGACGCCGTGCTCAAGAAGGTGCAGGCTTCCGACACGCCCATCTACGCCATCGGCACCGGCCAGGCGGCGCGGCTGTGGTATGAAGGGCGCGGTTATATGAGCTCCGCCGCTTCCATCGGATTCTTGCAGGCCGACAACCAGTTGCGCACCTTCGCCCGCTATTCCGGGGGGCGCGCCTATTTCCCCCGTTTTCACGGCGAGTTTCCCAGCATTTACGCCGACATCGCGGGCGCCTTGCGAAACGAGTATGTGCTGAGCTACAGCCCCACCAATACCGCCCATGACGGGAAATTCCGCAAGGTGAAGGTGGAACTGGTGGACAAGGACGGCAAGCCGCTCAAGATCATCGACGCCAAGGGGAAGGAAGTGAAGTACGAAGTCCGCGCGCGGGAAGGTTACACCGCGCCCCGCGCCGTCGAATAGCAGCGGCCCCGCCTTGGGAGCACTGCACGCAAAGGAGACTCTATGGGCACTGGAGGGCAGAACAGAATGCGGCATGCGGCGCTGCGTCTGGCCGCGCTGGTGGCGGTTCTATCGGGCGGGGGGCCGTTTGCGGCGGCGGATATCGATTTTCAGGCCCGCAAGATGACGCGCGGCGATGTGCCGCTGGGCAAGGGCCAGTGCGACATCCGGCTGCGCGTGGATGGGGAGGTGGAAGTCACCCTGCGCGGCGACCGGGTGCACGTCCGCACCATTGCGGGGCGCGAGGCCCGCGACGAGGGCTCGGAATGCAACGAGCCGCTCCCGGTCCGTCCGGTCGAAAACTTTCAGTTTGAGGTGCGCGACAGCCGCGGCGAGATCAAGCTGCTCTCGGAGCCGGAGCGGCGCACCGGCTTCAGCGCCGTGGTTCGCATCCGCGACAGCGAGGGCGGCGCAGGCCGCTATCACTTCCGCATCAGCTGGCAGATGGACGGCGGAGGCCCCGGCCCCGGACCGGGTCCCGGCGGCTGGCCGGGGACTCGGCCCGGCGGAGGAGCCGGCTACGGCGGCGCGCTGACCCCCCGGGAGGCCATCGCTCTTTGCAGCGATGCGGTGCGGGACCGCATCCGCGGAGAGCATGGCTACAACAACGTCGAGATCCAGAATCCCCGCGTCGATGAGCGCCCCGGGCGGGGGGAGTGGATCATCGGCGACGCCCGCGGGCGGAGCGGCTTTTCCGTGGAGCTGTTTATCTTCTCCTGCCAGGTGGACTACAACTCCCGAACCATCCGGGCGCTCGACGTCCGCACCCGCTAACGGAGCTTTCCCGCGGCTTGCTCCAATCGGTCCGCGGCAGGCGCAACCAGCGGGAAGGCCTTGGGAGCAATTCCGCTAGAGGGCAGATTCCTCCAGGTTGTAGCCGCTCTCGCCGTGCTGGCTGAGGTCCAACCCTTCGCGCTCCTGCTCCGGCTCCACGCGCAGCCCGATGGTGGCATCGATGATCTTGGCGAAGAGGAAGGTCAGCCCGCCGGCAAACACCCATGTCACCAGGACCGCCAGGATCTGATTCACCAACTGCTGGGCGTTGCCGTAAAGCAGGCCGTCGGCGGCGGCCGGATTGACGGCCGTGGAGGCGAACACTCCCGTCAGGATCGCGCCGGTGGTGCCTCCCACGCCGTGGACGCCAAAAACGTCGAGAGAATCATCGTAGCCGCACTTGGCTTTCAGCGAAGTGCAGGCCCAGTAGCAGAGCGCTCCCGCCACGGCGCCGATCACCAGCGCGGCCACCGGCCCCACAAAACCGGAAGCCGGCGTGATCGCCACCAGCCCGGCCACCGCTCCGGAAACAGCGCCCAAAGCAGTGGGCTTGCCTTTGGCCATCCACTCCACGAAGGTCCAGGAAAGCATGGCGGCGGCGGTGGCAAAGTGAGTCACAACGAAGGCGCTGGCGGCCAGTCCTCCGGACGAGACGGCGCTGCCGGCGTTAAAGCCAAACCAGCCGAACCACAGCAATCCCGCGCCGGTAACGGTCAGGGTGAGGTTGTGCGGTATCATCACTTCTTTGCCGAAGCCGACGCGCTTGCCCATGACCAAGGCCAGCACCAGCGCCGAGACGCCCGAACTGATGTGCACCACCGTGCCGCCGGCAAAATCCAGCGCTCCCACGATGGCGCCCGGATCACCAAAACGCAGCAGCCCGCCCTTGCCCCAGACCCAGTGCGCCAGCGGGTCGTAAACAAACGTCGCCCACAGCACCATGAACGCCAGCATGGCCTTGAACTTCATCCGCTCCGCGATGGCTCCGGTGATGAGCGCGGGAGTGATGATGGCAAACATGAGCTGAAAGGCCATGAAGACCTGATGCGGAATGGTCCCGGCATAGCCATAGGGATCCGGGTCCGCGCCCACGCCGCGCAGAAAGGCCCATTCAAAGCCGCCCCAGAAACGGCCTTCGTGAAAGGCCAAGCTGTATCCGTATAAGGCCCACAGCACGCTCACCACACCCATCAGGATGAAGCTGTGCAGCATGGTCCCCAGCACATTCTTCCGGCGCACCATGCCGGCGTAAAACAGCGCCAGACCCGGCGTCATCAGCAGCACAAAGGCGGTGGACGTCAGCAGCCAAGCCGTATCGCCGGTATCGATGGGAGATGCTTCCTCCTGCGCCCGCAACAGAACCGGCGCCGCCATGAACCCGAACAAACCGATCCGCGAAAATCTTCCCAGCAGCCCCTGCCGGACGGCAAACATATTACGGATTTGCATCGCCTGTATGCCCCTCAGCCTTCAAAAATGTTTCTCCCGCTACCAATTTGTAGCGGAACGGCTTCAGAGAGTAGGCCCTTTTGTCAGTATTGTCAAGCAAAATTCTGCAATCTGGCAAAAAAATTAATTCATTCCAGGAAATTTCCATGGTCAAACATTAAAAATCAGGCGTTGTTTTGGATAGATGCTTTCGTAATTATGCTTAATTGGCTCCAAAATGCTTTAAGACGCGCTGGTCCGGCACCAAGGCCCAAATGAAACGTCCCAGGCTGGGAAAGTCCAGCCTGGGACGGCTGGCAAAAGCATCCATTTTTGAACCCGTTCGTGGAGACAGGACGGATTCGCGAAACGGGATCAATCGATCGTGGCATCCACGGGGTAGGCTTCCATGCCCATCTCGGAAATATCCAGCCCGCGAATCTCGTCGTCCAGATCGACGCGCATCCCGAACAGCATCTTGATAATGCTCCAGAGGAGGAACGCGCCCGTGAAGGAGAAGGCGGCAACGGCGACAACGCCGGTCAATTGTGCTTTGAGCGATTCAAAGCCGCCGCCGTAGAAGAGGCCATCCGGCCCTCCGCCGGGAGCGGCCGAGGTGGCGAACAGCCCCACCGCGATGGTTCCCCAGATGCCATTGGCCAAGTGAACGGAAAGAGCGCCCACCGGGTCATCAATTTTCATCCTGTCGAAGAAGATCACGGCCGGGACCACCAGGATTCCCGCAATCAGGCCGATGATCGCCGAGGCGCCCACCGTAACGAAGGCGCACGAAGCGGTAATCGCCACCAGGCCGGCCAGCGCGCCGTTGACCGTCATGCTGAAATCCGGCTTGCCGAGCATCACCCAGGCCAGCACGGTGGAGCTCAGGATCGCCATGCAGCAGGCCAAATTTGTGGTCATGGCAATGTGGGCAATGGCCTCCGGGTTGGCGGCCATGGTGCTGCCGGGGTTGAACCCGAACCAGCCCAGCCAAAGGATCAGCCCGCCGAGAAACACCAGCGCCATGCTGTGGCCGGGAATCGGCTTGATGGTGCCATCCGGGCGGTACTTGCCGTGCCGCGGCCCCAACACGAGGATTCCTGCCAAGCCCCACCATCCGCCCACCGAGTGCACCACCGTGGAGCCAGCGAAATCCCACATGCCCATGCTCTGGAGCCAGCCGCCGCCCCAGATCCAGTGTCCGGTAATGGGATAGAACAGCCCCACCGCGACGAGCGTAAAGATCATAAAGGACTTGTAGTGGATGCGCTCGGCCACGCATCCTGAGACGATGGTGGCGGCGGTGCCGGCGAAGACCAGTTGGAAGAAGAACTTGGCCAGCAGCGGAACGCCCGTCCAGCTCAGCGCGCCAAAGATTCCCTGGTAGGCCTCGCCCACCGCCGGGCTGTTGTCGGCGCCGCTCACAAACCAGCCGCTCAGCCCCATAAAGGAGTTCCCATCGCCAAACATGATTCCAAAACCGACCATCCAGTACGCGATGGCGGACAGCGCGAACACCACAAAATTTTTGGCCAGAATATTGGTGGCGTTCTTGGCGCGGCAGAGGCCGGATTCGACAAACCCAAATCCGGCGTTCATCCAAAATACGAGAAATGCCGTTACCAGCACCCAGACCGTGTCCAGCATCACTTTCAGATCGGCTGGGGAGGGTCCTTCCGCAGCCTCCTGCGCCCAGGCGGCCCGGCTACAGAATAAAACCGAAGCGATTGCCAGGGGCAGCCACCTCTTCTTCATGTTGAATATGCTCCTTTCCTACAAACATGGGTTGGAATCTTCGCCAACAATCCAGGTCAGGGGTTCTGTGCCTTCCGCGCGATCCCAGAGCAAGCCGCGATGCACGTTCTGCCTCGTTCCGGGACGCTTCGGGAGTGCGGCTGGGGACCACGATTCTCCGGACTCCCCGCACCTGGAGGGGCGCGGCCCCGGATACGGTGGGAATACCCGGGGCCGCATTCGGCAGGAGGAAGCAGGCGAACTCGTTAGGTTCTTTGTGCCGAGACCGACCCAGGAATCACAGAGAAGGCGGTCGCGGTCTTTACATCATGGTAACCGGGCACACCCATCTCGGGCAGGTCTAAACCTTCTACCTCTGCGTCGGCCGGCACGCGGTTGCCAACGAGCAGGTCTGTCAACTTGAAGGTAATTATCGAAATCAAGCCGACATAGAAGATATTGGCGCCGATCCCAACCACCTCCGCCAAGAACTGGGACGCGTCGCCGTACAACAATCCAGTTACAGGCCCCGCTACGCCGTTCCAGCCATCGCCGTAAGTGCCGTCAGCGAACAATCCCAGCGCCAGACAGCCCCACGCCCCGTTCACGCCGTGGACGGCGACTGCCCCCACCGGATCATCGATCTTCAATTTCTGATCGATGAAGAACACCGCTTCGACTACCAAGACCCCGGCGATCAGTCCAATGACGCAGGCGCTGGGAGCGCTGACAAAAGCACAGGGGGCCGTAATCGCCACCAAGCCGGCCAGCATGCCATTGCACATCATGCTGGGATCAGGCTTTCCCCCTCGAAACGCCCACATCCACAACGCCGCCGCCACCGCGCCTGTGGCAGAAGCCAACATGGTGTTGACGGCCACTACGGCGATGCGCAGATCGGTTCCCGCCAAGGTGGATCCAGGATTGAACCCGAACCAGCCGAAGGCCAGGATGAACGTGCCGATGATTGCCATCGGGATGTTGTGCCCGAGAATGGCGTTGGAGCTGCCGTCCTTGTTGTATTTTCCAATGCGCGGGCCCAGAATCCAGGCACCGACCAGCGCGATGACCCCGCCCGTCAGGTGCACCACCGAAGAGCCGGCGAAATCCACATGCCCGTGGCCCAACCCGAAGTTCTTGCCGAGCATTGCCAGCCACCCGCCTCCCCACACCCAGTTGCCGTAAATCGGGTAGATGATCGTGCCCACCAGCAAGCCGTAAATGAAGAATGCGGAATATTTCCAGCGCTCCGCCATCGCCCCGGTGGGAATGGTCGCAGTGGTGTCCATGAATACCATTTGAAAGAGGAACAAAGCAAAGATCGCTACATCGTAATTCGTCCCGGCCAGGAAAAACCCCTTGGCCCCGACCAGACCGAAGTCTTTTCCGAAGAGACTGATCGTGATTTCGTGATTCAGACCCGCGTAGCCGCCCAGCGTAGCGATGGCGCCCAAGCCACCAAACATGAACGCAAAACCGCAAATAAAGAATCCCAACATGCCCAGCGGATAGATCATGAAGTTCATGGCCATGGTATGAGCGACGTTCTTGGCCCGCGTGAAGCCGGTCTCGACCATTGCAAAACCGGCTTGCATGAACATGACCAGGAAACCGGTGATGAGGACCCACACCATGTTGATGGCAACTTTGTTGTGGCCCACCGCGTTCGCCAGTTCCTCCAAAGTAGGAACTCCTGGCGCGGCCGCCGGCACATCAATGGCCGTTCCCGTGTTTGCACCCGTCGGATCCTGCGCCTGCATCGCCAACGGCGCCGCCAGCGAAACCAACAAATATGCTGCTAAGGACATACTTGCCCAGCGTTTTGCTTTCCGTGTCATCACCCTGCACCTCCTTGTAATGCTGACCTTCGAAGCGAACTTCACCTCCGAAGCGGCACTTCTTGCCAGCGACTAGGCGGCTGAGGTCTGGTGGTCGCCGCACTCTCGGGCGGCGGCGATCCACCGCTCCACGAAATCCAGCAGCGCGAACAGGTCCCCCGGATTGCCCCTGTCGTACTGCTCCAGGTTCTCCATGGAAGCCAGCAACTGGCCCTGATCGTTGACAAGAAGTACCTTCATCGGAGTCTCCCCCGCCAGCCGTCAGAATTTCAGCAGCAGGCCGACGCCTACGGTGTGCTGAACCGCGGGGTCATCGCCGGCATCCCGAACCTCGAACACCCCGCGATTGGACCAGTCGCGCCGCCATTCCAGGCGCGTGACCAGGTTGTCGCTGATGATGAACTCCGGCGTCAGTGTGAACTCCCGCAGGATTTGCGCCGTCCCCGTCGAAAAGCCCATGCGGTCGTCGAAATACTCGAATCGCGGGGTCAGAGCAAATTTGGGATTTGGCTGGTATCGCAAATAGGCCGCCACGCCCTGCCAGTGCACGTGCGCACCGCCGACGCGATCCATACCGTAGTCATAATTCACCAGGAAAGTAACCTGATCGCCCACCTTCACCGTCAGCAGGCTGTCGAACAAGTGCCGGATGTCATCGCTGTTGCCGGCTTGCTCCGGTCCCACCATGTAGTTCTGGAGAAAACTCACGGGCCCGGGGTTCCACGACAGCAGAAATCCAGCCGTCTTGCCGCCGTTGTTGTCCACGACATTGTTCCAGCCGTTGGAGAGGCTGGCTCCCAGCGTCAGCGTGTCCGCCACGGGAAGGGTGGCCCGCACGCCGAAGTGGTAGTAGGGGATTGCCCAGGCAAACAGAATGCCCCGCGAATAGTTCCAGTTCGCCCGGTTGTCGATCACCTCCGCACCGTGCTGCGTAACAAACTTGCCCACGTCGATGGTGATGCCCCGGCTGGTCGGAATCCGCCCGCTGAGGTAATACTGCATAAAGTGGGCTCCCGTGGCGTTTCCGATGCTGTAGTCTCCGCTGTTCACCCAGTCCGCCGTGGGCCCGAACGCCATCTGGAGATTGAACCCCAAGGGGCTGGACTCGCTGACCGCTTTGGTCATCTCGAAATCCGCCTGGTTCAGCGTCAGCGAGTTGTGGTTGAAATCGAAGTTCCGCAGGCCCACCTTCCCGCTGGGCGGCTGGTTCACGTTGTAGGTGTAATAGGTATCGAGAAACCCGCCGAAGGTGATTCCCTTAAAGAAATTCAGGCCTTCCAGATCTCCCCCCAGCGTGTCCGGGGCATCCGCCTGGGGCGCCGCCGCGGCAGCGGCCGCCATCGCCAGCGTCCCGGGCGTTGTCAGAACCGCCGGACGGAGGTAGGCGCCCTGTAGGGGTGCCCCCGGCGAGTTTGCCGGAAGAACCGTTGCATCCATGCCCCCGCTACGCGCCACCGCCAGTTCCCGCTCCAATTCCTGGATGCGGGCCTCCAGGGCGGCTAACCTCGCTTCCACACTTTCCTGCGCCGATGCCCCAACGACGCTCATCAGCGCCAGCATTCCTGCCACCGCCATCGCGGGCACTGCTTTGAAGGATCTCTTGACCAATTTTTCCATCACTGTTGTCCTCTCGGCATTGCAATTGATTTTTGTTGTTCGGCAAGAATTCTTCGCTTGCCGCATTGTTTTTCTTCCAACATGTGCAGATTATTTTGTATAAATCGCATTTGTCAAGATTTTATGTAAAAAATGTCATAATAAATTTGCATAATTGGCATAAAAAAATTATCACTTTGTATATTGAAAGCGCGCAAACCGCCCCGTTGTGCGGACCCGCCGGACGGCAACAGGTCCTTCCCGGGTTATGCTCCGTCTAGGTTGCTAACAGTATGGATATCTATTCGTTGCGCTATTCTTTGGAGGGTAATTCGCGGGGTAGAGTGTATTCCGTGGGGAGCTGAAGGAAGAGGCCGTTGACGAGAGAAGCGGCGACGATTTCTGAATGGCCGATCAACTGCATTGCGGAAATACCGCTCGACAGCCCATCCGACAGAGCTCCGGAGCCGATTCGGAAGAACCATTCGCCCCCATCCTGGGAACGATACGCTCCGGAAGCACCGGCTGCCAGAATCTGCAAGGGACTGGCCGAAACAAACTGCACATCGTAGAAGGACGTATGGGGCAGGCCCCGGGCCTTCTTCGCCCAGCTCTGGCCGCCATCTACAGAGCGATATAGCCCTGTTTCGGTGGCGGCATAGGCCTCCGCCGGAGTTTCGGGGTGGGGGGCGATGCGATGGATTCGGACCGGCTGGTTCCCTTCCCACGGAACCTCCCGCCAACTCCGGCCGCGATCGGCCGAACGATACAATCGGGAAGAGGATGCAGCCAGCAGAATCTCCCCCTGCGCCCCCAGGCTGGCCACGGCGTAGAGTCCGCCGTCGGCGACTTCCAGCGGCAGCCGGCGCCAGTCTCTGCCGTCGCTGCTTTCAAACAGTCCCGCGGAGGTCGCGGCATAGAGGCGCTCCTGCGGCGCGCGCTGGAACAGATCGCGGACCACCGGCCCGCGGCCGCTGCCGTGGTTTCCCGCTCCGCCGGCCCATCGCCCCAGATTCTTCCATACGGGACGCTGCGGAGAGTATTCGTAGACGCCCTCCGTGGTTCCGGCCAGCAGCCGCCATTCGGGCTGCGTTACGATCAGCAGGCTCAACACATCGTGCCCTTGCAGGCCGGCGCTGAGCTGCTGCCATGTGGTTTGCCGGGCGGTGGTGGTGAAGACGCCGCCGAATTCCTTGTCGTGCAGCAGGGAGATGTACAATCGGTCCTCGTCGGCCGGGTCGGCAATCATTCTGGAAATACGGCGCTGCACGAAACCTTGATTGGCGCTGCGATAGCTTTTACCGCCATCCAGGGTTTCCATCACGCCGGCGCGATCCAGGGCGATCAGGAACCGCTCCGGATTCCGGGGATCCAGCAGAATGCCGTTGATTATCCAGGTATGGGAGGTCAGGCGGTGCCAGGAAGCCCCCCCGTCTGGGGTGCGCCACAATCCCTCCGTGGTGCCCGCATAGAGCGTTTCCGGATGGCGGGGATCGAGCGCCAGGGTGTGCGTGCGGCGTGAGCTGTTG
>DATMAF010000271.1:0-2807 GCA_035560315.1 Terriglobia bacterium
CCAGTTCGGAGTAAAACAGCATCATCCAGTTGGGGAACAGGTCCCGCCGCAACCCCAGCGCCGCGCGCTTCAGCGTGGCCCGCAGCCCGTGGCGCTGGAGGTAAAAGCGGAGCCGTGGAATCGTGTTTGCGATGCTCATGAGACCAGCCGCTCGGCCAATTCCGTCTGGCTCCCGGCCACTTGCGCCGCGGCATCCAGCGGTCGCCGCGTGTTCCAAAGAACCAGGTTGTAGCGAAGGAACGCGAATCGCCGTGCCCAGCCAAACGGGCGCAGCGGTGTGTCTCGCAGGGACGCCAGTTGCGCCCGGTTCCACTCCGCCACATCGCTGAAGGCCCGCTCCGCTCCCTCCTCGGCCAGCCGGGAGAGCACATACTGGAGCGACCGTTGATTGAGGCCCTGGCGCCGGTACTCGGGGAAGATCAGCAGATCGAACAAATGCACGTCTTTCGGGGTCAGCGGGAAGAAAAACGGCTCCATCGTGCGCCCTTGCAGGCTCCAGCGATACCCGGCCAGGCGGTTCCCAGATTTGATCAGCCACAGCACCGCTCCCGCTTCAAAGCGCGCTTCCATGCGGCGCCGGATGATCGCTGGGATCCCATGCTTCAGGATCTCCGCAAGGTCCTGCGCCGCAATCTCTGCCGCGTTTCGCTTGCGTTGCACCTGCAGGCCGGCCGGGAGCTTCGCCGGCATCCCCCGCAGATCGAGGAGGTCGCAGCAATTGACGGCCCGCCAGCTTGCGAACAGCGTCCGCCGGAGTTCCGTCGTTGCGCGCTTCAGCGTGGCCCGCAGCCCGTGGCGCCTCCGATATGCGATCAGTCGCGGCAGGGCGTTGGTGAAGCTCATAGCGTGGAGGGCCCTTCGTTGGTCCGGACGGGGTAGGAAGCCCTCCCGGCAAGCAGCGCCCGCAGGCAGGCCCGGTTTGCCTGCACCGGCTGCGGGGGGCGTCCGGCCTTGGCGGAGCGCGTCCGGCGCGGGCCGGCGGCCAGCAGGCACCGCGTCAGGTGATGAAACATCAGGATGGCGCGGATAGCGACCCGCGCGGGGAAGCCGTGGTGCTTGGCCCAGTAGCGCAGCACCGACTCCTGTTGCAGCACGGCGAAGCGCACCGGGTCGGCGGCGGAGCTGGCGGCGCGGTGGTGGATCGCCTCCGCGCCGGGAAAGAACACCACCTCCCAGCCGGCCTGCCGGCAGCGCCGGCACCAGTCCACGTCTTCGGCGTAGATGAAGAACTCCTCATCCAGCGGTCCCACGGACTCCAGCGCCTCGCGGCGCATCATCCAGAAACAACCCACCAGCACATCCACCGGCAGCGTGCGGTCGTAGCGGAAATAGCGCATATGCTCGCCGCAGAACAGGCGCGAGCCACGCAAGAGCGTCGCCAGGCCCGCCGCCGAGCAGAAGTTGTTCCACAGCGACGGGAACCGCCGGCAGGAGCTTTGCAGCGTCCGGTCCGGGTTCAGCACCCGCGGACCGACGTTGCCCACCTTGGGGTTCTGATCGAGAAACTCCGCCAGCTTGTCGAGGCAACCCGGCAGCACCTCGACATCCGAATTGACCAGGCTGATGTAACGGCCCCGGCTAACGCGGATCGCCTGATTATTGGCCTTCGCAAAGCCCAGGTTCTCGCGGTTGCGGATCAGACGCGCCTGCGGGAAGCGCGACTCCACCATCTCAGGGCTTCCATCCGCCGAGCCGTTGTCCACCACAATGATCTCGACGCTCCGCGAGCACGGCGTGCGCGTGAGGCTCTCCAGGCACCGCTCCAGGTGCCCCTTGGAGTTCCAGCTCACGACAATGACTGAGATGTCCACCCTGTGCGGTTCTGGCACGGCCCAATCTCCCCACCGGGCGCTGTCATTCCAGCGCGCCGAAGCATTCGCGTTTCGTTCCGGCCCCCTGGAGAATATCGGATGTTTTCCTTCGCCTGCGGCAACCGCCGGGATGCAGCGGCATCGCCCCGGGTGCGTCCTTGGCCGCTAACGGCGGCGTCCCCCGTCTTCGCCATGGGCGCACCACCTCTGTTTCCACGCTCGCAGCATCCTCCGCCCCGCTTCCCCTGCCTGCACGAGGGACGAGGAAACCGCGCTCTCGCACGCGGCATACGAAGCTATGTGCGCGCAGTCTCGCCCGGACAAACCTTTTTTGAAGAGGTACACCCCGGGGTTGGCCTCCGGATCGATGCCGCCCAGGTCATACCAGCGGATGCCTTGCTCCTTCAGCCAGCCGATCAATGACCACTGCAGCAGGTAGGAGCCGCGCGAGCTCAGGCCCCGGTCGCTGGTGGCCCCCAGCAGGTAAATCGCCGTGTTCCCCATGGCGGAAGCCACTACGCCTGCCACCGCCTCGCCCTGCTCCTCGCAGAGCAGCACGCGCATCCGCTGCGGCGCCGGCAGGATTTCCTGCATGCGGCGGAACTCGTCCGCGTCCACGGTGGTATCAAAGCCCTTGCGGTCGCGCATCTGCGCGTAGATTGGCAGGAACCGGCGGAACTCCTCCGCGCTGCTGCCGGCAATCACCCGCAACGGCTTCCGCTCCGCTTGGCTGAGCTGGTTCCGCCACTTCTTGTCGAGCCGCCGCCGCAACTCCTCCAGCGGAGAAGCCAGGTCCAGCACCAGCGTCCGATACGCAGCCGCCTGGTTCGGCTCCTCCCGATAGCCGTCCGTGAACGCCGCCTGAAACAGGCGCGCGCGCTCCGTTCCCGCGAAGGCGTTCGGCAGGATGCGCAGGAACAGCCCCCGCCGTTCGGCATACTCCTGGCGGAGGGCGCGTGCCATGCGACCTGCGGCTTCCGCGTCCGCCGCCCCGCC
>DATMAF010000272.1:0-7066 GCA_035560315.1 Terriglobia bacterium
CGGCCGGTGAAGGTCGCCGTCCAGCCATAGGCGGTTAGCTATTTCTCGACGGCAGGGCGCCGAAGCGGGACAGGATGCCGAGGCCGTCCAGCCCGCTCCCTCCGGCGGCGCCAAAGGCATCGGCAACGTACTCGGGCCGGCGCATCCCCACCAACACGGACGACACCCCCTCCAGTTGCGTCAGCAGGCGGAGCGCCATCTGGCTCAATGTTTCGCCATCGGCCGGATAGCCAGCCTGCCGCAGTCGCGCGCGAATCTCGTCCGAGAGGCTTTGCCGGGACGCGGCGATATGCCAGCGAATCTTCTCCAGCACCGCCGGGAACATCTCCGCGAACTGCGTCCACCACTGGCGCCACTCGGCATGCTGGCCATAGAGTTGCTGGCATTCGGTGGCCCATCGCTCCAGGGGCTGGATCAAGTAGGGATAGAGAACTTGTTCCCAGTGCGCCACCGAGGAGACCTGGGGAACCAGGTGTTCCAGGTATTCGGCGATTCCGCCTGGGGTGCCGCAGGGAACCGGAATCTCGAAGCGCTGGTGCAGCGCCTCCTCCAGGGCCCGCAGCCCGGAAAGGGCGGCGCGCAGGCTCTGGCGGTCCGGAGGCGTTTGGCCGGGCTTCAGAAAATCCGCCAGGCGCACCATTCCTCCGAAAGCAAACGCATTGAGCGGGCGGTTCACCAGAACCCCAATGCCATGCTCGCGGCAGAATTCCAGAGCCGTCCTGCCGCCGTGACTGGCTTGCAGCGCCCCGCCGCTTTCGTAGAGGTTCAGCGGTAGTTGCACCACACGAAAGTGATGCCGCTGTGAGACCGACTCGGCCGCCTGCCAGCAGCGCTCGATGCTGGTCGCGGTTGGATCGGAAGACGGCTTGACAAAGTTGTTCGAGCTGACCCCGTACCAGCAGATTTCGCCCGCCCGGACCTTTTCTTCCAGGAAACCAAACGCCTCGCGGATGCGGCGATAAAATTCTCTGTGCTGTTTCTCGCCGATGGTTCCCCGCCGGGCGGCGTCTTCCAGGTAATACTCCGGATTGTGGAGCAGATAGACGTCGAGCGTGTTGCGCCGGAGGCGCTGCGCGCTGCGGCGCAACTGGGTCTCCAGAAACTCCGGGTGGATCGAATGCCAGAGGTCCTCGTCGTATTGGACCACCTCCGGGAACGTTCGCTTCCTGGCCAGCGTCAGGTTCTGCCCCTGAATGTAGCCGCCCTTGGTGACCACGATGGCTTGGCCTTCCGGATACTCTTTGAGAATGTTGCCGACCATCAGCTCGGAGCGGCCGTCGCCGTAGTTGGCGCTGGTGTCAATGAGGTTGCCGCCGCGATGGAGGTATTCGCGCAGCGCGGCTTCGTGCGTGGCGTTGCCCTCCATGACGCGGTAGCACCCAAACCCCAGCGGGTGGCATTGCAGGCCGGTGCCGCCCAGGGGCCGTAGCAAAGGCGCTTGCGATGTTCCCATCACGGTTCTTCCTTTGACTTGCGAATGATCCGAACCATTACCTTAACACTATCTTACGGACGCTTCGCGAAAGACCTGAGAGGCGGAAGCCCCCTGCGTACGATGCGTTCGGCAGGGTCAATGCCGTGCGCTCGGCTGCACCGCAACGGAGCAATGCTTGAGACAACCTGCCGCACGAATTTTGTTGCCTTCTACTGCAAACCTCTGTAGACTTAGCCCTTTACACCCCCGGTAGGGAAACGGTAGTGGGAGCTATGGCAACGGAAGCGATCACAACAGAAGCAATGTTCAGCGAGGTCAGCACTCTGTCGCCGCATCGGGAGGCGGCGTTTTTCTACGGCCTGTTCCTGCGGGGCCACTCGCTGGAGAGCCTGCGGCGGGACATCGACATCGCCCCCGAGACGCTGGCCCGCTGGTCCCTGCTCCAGGAGCGCGATCCGCTCTACCGGGAAGCGATGGAAGTTATGGTGCCGTATCGCAAGCGCGTGCTGGCCATCTTTGAAGCCCTCATCACCTCCGAGCAGCGCAAGCCGGTTTTCCAATAATCCGATCGTTTCGATTCGGCCGTGGACCATTCGAGGGCCGGCCTCCGGCCGCGCTCAGAGCGAAACCACCGACTGCACCCCGGAGACTTCCACCTTCTTCCGGCAGCGGGGATTGGCGCAGATGACCACATCGTCTTTGCGCACCATATAGGACCGGAATTTGGCGAACTTGGCGCGGTCGCGCTCATCAGCGCGCGGAGGCAGGGAATCCTTTTTTCGGCGCACCGCCCAGCGCAGCTCGTATTCGGCCACCTGGCGGCAGTGCGGGCAATTGAGCGAGGCCTTGTAGCGCTGCTCGGTTTCGTTGTAAAAGTCGCGCTCTTCCATGCTGAAAACAGCCTCTTCGCTCCGGCCCAAAGGGTCCGGGAGCGGCGCGGTGCCGGCTGCGGCGGCCCCGGCAGGGGAACGGAAGAAGGCGGCAGCGGGAGGCCCCGCCCTCAGGAGAGGATTACGCCCACTTCCACGCCGCGGCCCACGCCCAGCGCCTGCGATGCGGAGGCCTTGTTGGCAGCGATTTCTATGAATCCCGAGCTGCCCAGGATGGCGAACAGCTCGCCCTGCGCGCCGTCGGCATAGGCCGTCTTGAGCTGCGTGATCTCGCCCTTGCCGACGATCATCTTGAAGCCGGCCGGCTTTTCCTGGAACAACTCGGGCACGTCCGCCGGGGTCAGATTGGTGAGCAGAGTGCCGAAGCGGTCCACGCGCAGCACCACGGCCTTCACCAGCTTGTCGCCCACCCGTTTGGGAGTGGGCGGCGCAAAGCGGACATAGTCCGTAATGACCTCGCCGAACTTATCCACTTCCACCTGCCGGCTGAGCCAGCCGGCGACGGGAGCAAACACATCCCGGCCATGAAAGGTATTGCTGACCGGCTCCAGGAAGTAGTGGCTGGCCGTAACATGCCGGACTCGGAAGTTCTCCTCCTTCGAGGCGACCACAGAAAGCACGCCGTTATCCGGCGCCACAAACGTGTAGCGGTCCGCCGAAGCAACCAGGGGGCGGCGAGCGGTGCCAACGCCGGGGTCCACCACCACCAGGTGAATCGTGCGCGGCGGAAAATAGCGGTAGGCTTGCGCCAACGCGTAGGCGCCATCCGTCACATCAAACGGCCGGACCTCGTGGGTGAGGTCGATCAGCTCCACCTCCGGATTGATGTTCAGGATGACTCCTTTCATGATGCCCACAAAAGGGTCCGCCGTGCCGAAGTCGGTTGTCAGCGTTACAATGCTGCGCGCCACGTCACGAGCCTCCGCATTCGTCCTTAGCGACAGTAACCAAGCGGTGACTGCTTGTCAAGGGAGCGCGCCGCGTTTTTTAATGGGAAGGAAAAAATCGCGGGGAAGCCCGCGCAGCAGGAGTCGCGGCGCGCCGGACCGGCAAGGAGAACGACAGCGTGAACCCTCAGCTTCGCAAGCCACTGATCGCGGGCAACTGGAAAATGTACAAGACCATCGCGGAGACGCAGGCGTTCTTTGACCAGATCTCCCCGCATGTTTTTGGAGCGCGCCACTGTGAGATGGTGATCGCCGCGCCATTCACGGCATTGCGGCGGGCCGCGGAATTGGGGAAGGAATTGGGCATCGGCATCTCGGCGCAGAACCTGCACTGGGAAGCCGCCGGAGCGTTTACCGGCGAAATCTCGGCGGCCATGCTGCGGGAAGCCGGCTGCCGCTTTACCTTGATCGGCCACTCCGAACGGCGGCAGTTCTTTGGCGAGACGGACCAGATCGTCCGCCGCAAGCTCCAGGCGGCGCTGGCAGCGGGCCTGCAGCCCATCGTATGCATTGGCGAATCGCTGGCCGAGCGGGAGAGCGGGCAGACCGAAGCGGTGCTCGACCGCCAACTCTCCCAAGGACTGGACGGGTTGACCGAGGCCGCTTTCTCTCCTATCATTATTGCGTACGAACCGGTTTGGGCCATCGGCACGGGCCGTACCGCCACCCCGGAAATCGCGCAACAAGCGCACGCCTATATCCGCTCCCGGCTGGCCCGGCTGGTTTCACCGGCGGCCGCGGAACGGTGCCGCATCCTGTACGGCGGCAGCGTCAAGCCCGAAAACATCGCGGGCCTGATGGCGCAGCCGGATGTGGACGGCGCGCTGGTGGGCGGGGCCAGCCTGGATCCGAGGTCGTTTGCCGCCATCGTTCATTACGATAAGGCGCGCTAGGAGCTTTCCATGATCGGTCTGTTGACAGCCATTCATGTGCTGCTGGCCGTGATCCTGATTCTGATTGTGCTGGTGCAAAACGCCAAAGGAACCGACGTCGGTTCGGCCTTTGGCGGCATGGGCAGTCAGGCGGCGTTCGGACCCCGCGGCACGGCTACATTCCTTTCCAAGGCCACCGTGGGCTTGGCGGCGGCATTCATGGTGACCTCGGTTTCCTTGTCAATCCTTGCCAACCGAGGCGGGGCAGGCAGCACCTCCGTGCTGAGCGAGGAGGAAACGGCGCCCGCAGCGGCCGCACCTGCTGCGGGAACGCCGGTTCCCGGCGCGACGGCGCCAGGCCCCGCCGGGGCGCCCGGGGTCCAGGTCGAAACCCAAGGCCTGGGAAACTTGAAGGCGACTGTTACGGTGGAAAATCCTGGCGAGGCGCCGGATCCCAATACCCCGGCTGCCCGGATCGAAACCGGCGGCGCGCCCGGCGCGGCAGCGCCGAACCAACCAGCCCCGCCATCGGCAGCGCCCGCCGGTCCATAGTCCGTGTTCTGATTGCGGGAGTGGTGGAACTGGCAGACACACCATCTTGAGGGGGTGGCGCCGCAAGGCGTGGGGGTTCAAATCCCCCCTCCCGCACCAGGTTTCGGCTGCTTTTCCCATTGGAACCAGTTCGCAGGACGGCTTCCAACGAAGCGTTTCCGGAAACCGTAGGCCGGCCGCGCCGATTCGGTGTATGCTGAAGGCGCCGTCGGAGACCAAGGGACCGGTTTGCGATCCCATCGCCAAGCGCCGTGCGGGGAGGGATCCGGATGGCCAATATCGTACTGATTAACCCGCGCTTCGATGTTTCCTACTGGGGAATGGAGTACGCCCTCCCGCTGCTGTGGAAGCGGTGCGCCATGCCCGCGGCCAGCCTGCCGCTGCTGGCGGCCCTTTCCTCGGCGCAGCACCGGGTGACGATCATCGACGAGAATGTTGAGCCGCTCGACTACCGCCGGATCGCGCAAGCCGACATAGTTGGCCTGACCGGCATGAACGTGCAGCGCCTTCGGATGCGGCAGATTCTGGCGGAACTCAAGCGGCGGGGAGCCTTCACCGTGGTCGGCGGCCCCTGGGTCACCGTGCAGGAGGATTACTTCGGTCCGTTGGCCGACGTCGTTTTCATTGGCGAGGCGGAGGAATCCTGGCCGCGTTTTCTCCGGGAGTGGGAACAGGGCCACCACCAACCCCGCTACGAGCAATCCCAACCCACCGATCTGTCCCAGGTCCCCTTGCCCCGCTACGATCTTCTCCGGATGCGGCACTATGTATTCGGCAGCTTGCAGCTCTCCCGCGGCTGCCCGTTTCAGTGCGAGTTTTGCGACATCATCGTTACCTTCGGCCGCCGCCCGCGCTTCAAGACCGTCCCGCAGATTCTCCGCGAACTGGAGGCGCTGAAGGCGCGCGGCATGAAGATTGTCTTCATCGTGGACGACAACCTGATCGGGAACAAGAACGGCGTCAAGCCCCTTCTGGAGGAGATCGGCGCCTGGCAGCAGGCCCGCGGCTTCCCTTTCATTTTTGTCGCGGAAGCCTCCCTCGACCTGGCGGAAGACCCGCACTTGATGCGGCTGATGGTCGAGGCCAACATCATCAGCGTGTTCATCGGGATTGAAAGCCCCAACGAAGATTCCTTGCGGGAAACCAAGAAGTTCCAGAACCTCCGCCCGGCGCGCAGCTTGCTGGAACGCGTTTATGCGGTGCAGGACGCCGGTCTGGAGGTGTGGTGCGGCATGATCGTGGGGTTCGACCATGACGACGCCTCCATCTTTCAGTGGCAGCGCGAGTTTCTGCGGCAAGCGGGAATCGCACAGGCCATGGTGGGGATGCTCAGCGCCATTCCCAAGACGCCGCTCTATCACCGCCTGCGGGCCGAAGGCCGGCTGGATCTGGAGGATTCCCCCGCCTATGGCACCAACGTCATTCCGCTGCAGATGACCCGCGAGGAACTGCGGGACGGCTACGTTCAATTGATGTGGGATATTTACCAGCCGGACGCCTATTTCGAGCGCGTCGACGGCTTCATGGAGCGCTCCCGCTTCCAGTTCGGGCCCCGCCAGGCGCGGTATTGGAAGGAGCACCCCTGGTCCGGGCTCAGAGCACAGGCCTACTTCCGCGCTGGCGAGGCTTTTCTGTATTCCCGATTGATGCAGCGCATCCCGGACGCCTCGCTGCGCGCCGCCTACCGGAGCCGCTTCGCGCGCGTGCGCGCCACGAACTCCAATCCGGCGATGCGCTTCGGGTATCTGCTGAAGTGCGCCATGCACTATCACCACTACACCATCGCCCAGCAGATGGCGGCGCGCACGCTGGCGATTGTGAACTCCTATTGAGATCGATTCCGGGCCGTGGCGCTTCCGGCGGAAACGAAACGGCCTGACGGCGGGGAGCCGTTTGCCCTCCGGCATGCCGCGGAAGGGATTTTCCGGACCGAGGCTCCTAGGCGGCGCGGTGCGCCCCGAACAGCGAGCCGACCATGGCGGTCACCTGGCGGGTGAACTCCTTCATCTCAAGATGGAACTGCTCGAGGTCCGCTTCGGAGAGATAGGGATAAACGCGCGTGAGCAGGTTCCAGGCAGGGTCTTCCCGCAGGTCCGTCTCCGCGGGCTCCGGCAGGCCGTTGTCCAGGCCGTGGCGGAGGCATAACTCGTCTGCCAAATGCACCAGGGCGGTCAGCGCGACGTTGCGCTTTGCCTGCTCCACTTCGTGATGCCAGGCGATGACATCGACGATCTCGTCCGGCAGTCGCCAATGTTCGCCGAGTGCCTGGCCGGACTCGCTGTGCGTGAAGCCCATCTCCAAACGCTCCGCCTCGCACAGGGACATGCCACCGGAGCGGACCCGTTCCACCACCGCCCGGAACTGCGCGGG
>DATMAF010000273.1:0-2551 GCA_035560315.1 Terriglobia bacterium
CCCCCGGTGGTCGCGCTCGCGGGCCTCCTCCAGTTGTTGGAGATAAGACTCCAGGGCCTGCTTGGAAAAAAACGCCGTGCCGTAAACGCGCGTCAGCCGGTCGGACGTTTCATCGCCGTGCCAGTAACTGGAGGCCAGCGACAGGACTTTGAACGCCTTGATCCGGCCGGTCGAAGGCAGATGCGGCCCGCTGCACAGATCTTCCCAGTCCTTGCCGGGCTCTCCCGTGGCATAAAACGAGAGTCGCCGGTTTTTCGTGGCCGGGTTCATGGCGGCGCTGGGCGATTGGCCTGCCAGAGCGCGCTCGGCGTTGTCCACTTTATATTTGTTGCCTTCTTTCCGGAGCTTTTCAAGCGCCGGGCCGTCGGCCATTTCATAGCGCGTCATCGGCTTGTCGGCGGCAATGATCGCCGCCATGCGCTTTTCAATCTCCTCGAAATCCTTGGAGGAAATGCTGGCGCCCTCCGGGAAATGGATGTCGTAATAAAAGCCGTCCTCCGTCGGCGGGCCGTAAACCAACTGCGCGCCGGGCCAGATCTGCTGAATCGCCTCGGCCATCACGTGGGCGCAGGTATGCCGCACCAGCCACAGCGCATCCTCGCTGGGGGGCTGCGCCGCTTTCGGCTCGGTAACAATTTGCACCGTGCTGTCCTCTTCGACGACAGAGGAAAGATCGCGCAGCACTCCGTTGATGCGCACCCCGATGGCGGCTTTGGCAAGGCCCGGCCCGAGATCGGCCGCCACCTGGCTGGCGGGTACCGGATGGTCGTATTTTCGGGTGGATCCGTCCGGCAGCGTGACTACGGGCACCGCGGCTGACTCTCCCTTTCTTGCGCCATGCCTATTTGTAGCAGTTTCGCGTTGCATGAATCAAGCAGAGGCGACCCTTGGCGTTGGGAGGGAAGCGCGATAGAATGCGGGCGCTGGCGGTATCAGCGTCGCATTTCCTGATCGGTCTCCGGAGGTGGTGCATGGCGTCTTGCAATCCCTCGCAAAGCAAATCCCGGCCCGGCAGCCGGCGGGCGGGGGGCTTTCTCCTGCTTTGCCTACTCAGCGCGGGCTCCCGGATTGCGTACGCGCAAGGAGCCGGCAGCGCTTCCGGCCGTGCGCCGGGCGCTGCGCCCAGCGATCCGGCGTACCGCACCGCGCGCGTCGAGCCGTTTCGCATTATCGGCAACATTTACTATGTGGGCGCGTCCCAGCACATCACCGCCTATTTGATTACCACTCCCCAGGGGCACCTCCTGATCGACACCGGCTTTGAAGAGTCGGTCGGGCCGGTGCGCGAGAATATCGAGAAGCTGGGCTTCCGGCTGCGCGACATCCGGCTGCTGCTGCCCACCCACGCCCACGGCGACCATGTCGGCGGATTTGCGCAGATGAAGGAATTGACCGGGGCGAAGGTGCTGTCGTCGGCGCCGGATGCCGGGGTCATGGAAAGCGGCGGCCAGACCGACTTTCGCAACGGCGAGAACTGGAAACCCACCCAGGTGGACCAGATCGTCCAGGATGGGGAAAACGTCTCGCTGGGCGGAACGACGCTCACGGCTCACCTGACGCCTGGCCACACCAAGGGCTGCACCACATGGACCATGGTCGCCGAAGATGCTGGCAGGAAGTACAACGTCGTGTTCCTGTGCGGCGTGCGCATGAACGACAATGTCCCGGTCGTCAACAACCCCCAATATCCGGAGATGGTCGAGGACTTCCGGAGGAGTTTCCAGAAGCTCAAGGCGTTGCCCTGCGACGTCTTCCTCGGCGGGCACGGCTACTGGTTTGACATTCAGACCAAGATGCAGCGCCTGAAGCAGGGCGGCGCGAACCCCTTCATCGACCCGCAGGGCTATAGAAAATATATCGCTGACATGGAAGCTTACTTTCTGGAACAGGTGAAGAAAGAAGGCGGCAAATGATAACCGCCGTCAGAACTGGCGGTCGGTGTCGATGAGGATGGTAACGGGGCCGTCGTTGACCAGTTCCACTTCCATCAGGGCGCCGAAGACGCCGCTTTCGACGCGCAGGCCCCGGCCCGACGGGCTGTAGGAAAAACTGCGCAGGGCCCTCAGGAACTGCTGGTAGATTGGTTCGGCGATCTCCGGCGGGGCCGCCTCGAGAAAGCTGGGCCGGCGGCCTTTCCGCACGTCGCCGAACAAGGTGAACTGCGAGACCGCCAGCACCCCGCCGCCGGTTTCGAGGACCGAGCGGTTCATCTTTCCCACCTCGTCCGGAAATATCCGCAGCGTGGCGACCTTTTCCGCCAGAACGCCGGCGGAGGTTTCCGTATCCTTGCTGGCGACGCCGACCAAGACCAGCAACCCTGGTCCGATTTCGGCTACGGTCTTGCCCTCCACGCGAACTGCCGCGCGGCTCACTCGCTGTACCACAGCCCTCACTGTCGTCCGCCCGCCGGAAATTGTCTGGAGTGCTGCAAACCATACTCGATTCCGAAGCGGGATGCGACGAAGTGCGACAAGACGTCTTCGTAGAAACCTTGGCTCTGCCCGCGCACGGCCACCTCCTGCTCGGCGGGGGAGACCAGATGATGCAGCTC
>DATMAF010000274.1:0-8503 GCA_035560315.1 Terriglobia bacterium
TAGTCCGTGACGGGGCATCGGTGGCTTGCCGAGCCCCTGCCGTCACCCACAGCTCCGGCGGCCGCAACAAAGCAAAACCGATGCTCTGCCTGCGATCCGCGGGCGTCTTACGAATATCCTATTAGAAGGCCGTAACGCCAGCGACCCCAAAGGCCGTTGGGACGCGCGCGTACTCGGTGAGAATGCTCCCCGATTCCTCCCCGAATGCGGGTTCATTCATTGGGCGAGGGTTACCGGAGCGATGTCAAAGCGGCGGCTGGAGAGGAATTGTTTGATCCGGGCATGGTCGGCTGGATGGATCAGGCCGCTCTCTAGATAGAAGTCCGCCGCAGCCATCGCCGTGAAGATGCCGTGCAGATCGAAACCTTCCTCGCGCAGGCCGTCGCCCTGCTGGCGGTCGAACAGCACGACGATGCGGCGCAGCCGAATCCCCTCCTGGCGCATCGCAGCCGCGGCGGCGCGCTTCGTGATCCCTGAGGCCACCACGTCGTCAATCAGGTTATACTCGCGGCCTTCGTCCTTTGGCCCCACCCATCGCATCTGGCGCGCCAGAGGAAGCCGCCGGTAGTCGCGCGCCTCCTTGCGCAGCAGGCCGCTGGCGATCTCTGGCCGCAAGCCATTTTGCGCTGCGTAGAGAGCGGTCGCCATCGCCAGGGGAGTGGCCGTATCCGGCACTCCCACGACGCACTGCGGCGGACCGTCTTCGCCCACCAGCCCACAAATCTCCAGCGCAAATTCACGCGCCACCGTCCCAAGCAAATCGGGGCGTGTCTGTAGCGGCTCTCGGAGGTCAAAATAGATGGGAGAATTCAGGCCGGTACGGGCGCGAACGGACTCGCCCACCAACACGGCTCCGGCCAGGAACAGTTCTTCCAGAAGCGTCTTCTGCGGTTCGCTGAACTGCATGGAAGCGGACCTACTGCGCTCTGGCCGCCGGAGGAGCGGCGGCGGCTGGCGCAGGGTAGCCGCCGCGCTTGCTGGCGTCGCTGCGGGTGTCCATCTGCTCGCGGGTGCGGGGTTTCGCCCCCAGCTTCAGCAGCAGTTCGGCCGTGCTCTGGTGATAGCCGTACTGGCCCCGGTAGCGCAGCACCGGGCTGATGCCCGCGGCCATGCTCCAGGGAGTCTCGCCGTTCTCGTCCGGGACGTCCACGTTGGCGCCGTGGTCGGCCAGGAACTGAACGATCGTGTCGGCTCCCGTAAACGCGGCCTGATGCATGGCGGTCTGGCCGATCTTGCTGGTGGCGTTGATGTCGGAGCCCAGCTCCACGGCCATGCGGACGGCTTCCAGCGCCACGCGCTCGGCCTCCCTGGCCGCGTCGCTGTCGCGATTGCCGCCGCGCGACCAGCAGGAGCCGGTGCACACCGCCGCCGCGGCGGCCATCAACGGCGTAACTTCTTCGCTATTTCTCAGCCGCGGATCGGCGCCGCCGGCCGCCAGGATGCGCATCATTTGGGGGTCGGCGGAGACCGCCGCCAGGAAGAACGGCGTCGCTTGCGCCAGGCTGAACTGGGAGCCATCCGGCCCACGGGAAAAGCTTCGCTGGATGCGGGCGTTGGGATGGGCGCCGGCGGCCAGCAGCGCTTTGGCCAGCGCCGGCATATTGCGCGGCTGGACGCGGTAATCCGGGTCATAGCGCACGCCGATGAGCGAGGTCAGCCCTTGCGCCACCGCCCAGTGCAGCGCCGTAACGCCGTTGGCGTCGGCGGCGTTGGGGTCGGCCCCCTGTTCCAGAAGATACAGCGCGACCGCCTCCTGGCCGCTGCTGGCGGCAATCAGTAAGGCATTGCCGTATTCGGGCGTCGACTCATTCACGTCCGCCCCGGCGGCCAGCAGCGCTTTGGCGGAGTCCAGGTCCCCCTGCTGCGCAGCAAACATCAGCGGGGTAAAACCGCCCTTGGTGCGGGCGCGAATGTCCGCTCCGCGCTCGATCAGAGTCAGGGCGACGGAAGGGTGCCGTTCCGCCAGCGCCCACATTAAAGCCGTCTGGCCGTGGATCGTCTCCCGGGCGTTGGGATCGGCGCCGTGGTCCAGCAGGAGCCGGACGGCCTCCGCGGCTCCGGTGCGCGCGCAGGTCATCAGCGGCGTCTCGCCGGTCCATTGCGCGGCATTGGGATGGGCGCCGGCGGCCAGCAACATCCCGACCAGCTTCGCGCTCCGGTTGAGGCAAGCCAGGGACAGCGGCGTGACGCCGTGGTCGTTGGCGGCGTTCGCATCGGCGCCGGCGCGCAGCAGCAGCTCCGCCGCCACGGCGTCGTCCCAATGCGCCGCCCAGTGCAACGCGGTGGCGCCATCGGCGCTGGCTGCGTTCACGTCCACGCGCTCGGCCAGCAGCGCGCGGACGGCGGCCTGGTCGCGCTCTTCCATCGCCCGCACCAGCCGCAGATCAGCGCCTCTGGCCAGCAACGGAGCGCCGCACACCCCCGCCAGAACCAGCAGTATGCCTCTGCGAAAACGGTTTTCTCGGCGCATCTGCGCTTCCCTCGTCTACCCGGCCGGGACTACCCGACCGACAACAACTCCAGTTGACCGTTGCTGTCGCCGAAGCGCTCCAGGCGGACGCCCAGCTTGTCGAGCAGGGTCAGATACAGATTCGTCAGCGGGGTGTCCTTGGGATAACGCCGGTGCGCCCCGCGCGCGAACGGGCCGGCGCCGCCGCCGGCCAGCAGAATGGGGAGGTTCTGGTTCAGGTGTTCGTTGCCATCGCTCAGCGCGCTGCCGTAGAGGATCATGGAGTGATCCAGCAGCGAGCCGTCTCCCTCCGGCGTGGAACGCATCTTCTCCAGATAATAGGCGAACAGGGTGGTATGGAAGTGGTCGATCTGAATCACTTTGGCGATCTTAGCGGGGTCCATGCCGTGGTGCGACAAGCCGTGATGGGCATCGGGCACGCCGATCTCGCGATAGGTCCGGTTGCTCTGTTCCCGGCCCATCATGAACGTGATGACGCGCGTCAGATCGCTTTGAAAAGCGAGCACCTGCAAATCCAGCATGAGCTTGGCATAGTCATCCAGGCGGGCCGGGACCCCCACGGGGCGCTCGACCGAAAGGGGCGGGGCGTCGCCGTTCCGAGCCTGGCTCTGGAGCTCGGCCATCTGGATGCGCCGTTCGACGTCGCGGATGCCGTCCAGATATTCGCCCAGCCGGCGGCGGTCGGCGGGGCCGAGCCGGGACATCATGGCAGAGGCGGCCTCGATCACGGAATCCAGCAGGCTGCGCTGGCTTTGCAGTCGCGCCTGCCGGGCCGCCGGATCGGCACTGGCCCCTTCGCCAAACAGGCGCTCGAAGACGCGGCGCGGGTCGTTCTCAATCGGCAGGGGCGTGGTGGCCGTGCGCCAGGAAAGGGTGTTGAGATAGGCGCAGCTCCATTGTTTTTCGCATTGCCCCACCACGTCGGTTTCATGCAACCCCAGCTCCAGCGAGGCAATCGGCGTTTCGCGGCCGAGCGCTTGCGCCGCAATCTGGTCGACCGAGATGCCCACATTCCCTTCCCGCTTCGGGTGCACTCCCGTCAGGAAGGTGGCTCCGGCACGCTCGTGAGGCGCCGATTCGCCTTCGCCAGGAGCGGGGTCGGCCTGGTTTTGGTTGAGCCCGCTCAGCAGGAGAAACTGGTTGCGGAAGGCCGCCAGCGGCTCCAAGGTAGGAGTCATCTCGTAGTGCGGGCCTTCCTGCGCGGGAGTCCAGTGATCCATGATGATCCCGTTCGGAACATAGACAATCGAGAGTCGGTTCACGGACTTGGCCGCGGCGCTGGAGGGACCGGCGAAGGCCGGCCGCATGCTCTCCAGCCACGGCAGGGCCAAGGCCGCGCCCGCTCCCCGCAGAAAGGTCCGGCGGGGGATGGCTTTTCCAAATACAAAGGCCGGATGGTTCATGGCTCTGGCGACCTCCTCATCTGAAAGGGCGCGCTTCGGGCAACGCCCAGAATCAATGACGACCAGCGGTAGCCGCTGGCTTTCGCTTCGCGGATCATCGTGCGGATGGCCGGAGCGTCATAATATTCCACGCCGCGTCCCAACGCATAGGTGAGCAGGCGTTCCGCAACGGTGGCGACAAACCCTTCCGGCCGCGCCAGCAGCGCGGCGCGCAGTCCCGCGGGACCGTCAAACCGCGTGCCGTCCGGCAGTTCCCCGGTGGTATCGATCGGCTGGCCGGCATCGTGGGTCCGGGAACGGCCAATGGCATCGAAGCCTTCCAACGCGAAGCCGATCGGATCCATCAGCCGGTGGCAACTGGCGCACACCGGATTGCTGCGGTGTTCCTCCATCCGCTGGCGCATGGTGAGGTTCCGCCCGTCCTCGTGGCGCTCCTTCAGATTGGGCACGTTCGGCGGAGGCGGCGGGGGCGGCGCCCCCAGCAGATTGTCGAGAACCCATTTGCCGCGCACAACCGGGGAGGTTCGATTGGCGTGGGAAGTAACCGTCAACAGGCTGCCTTGTCCCAGCAAGCCGGCGCGGTTCGGATCGTCCAAAACGACCCGGCGGAAATGGCTGCCGTAGACGTTCGGGATACCGTAGTGCCGCGCCAGCCGCTCGTTGACAAAGGTGTAGTTTGCGGTGAGCATCTCCAGCACGCTGCGGTCCTCGCGGAGCATGCTCTCGAAGAAAAGCTCGGTCTCTTTCTGGAACGCTTCCCGCAGGTTGTCATCGAAATAGGGGAAAACATCCGGGTCGGGGCTGACGGCGCGGAGGTTGCGCAGGTAGAGCCATTGTCCGCCGAAGTTTTCAACCAGCGCTCGGGAACGGGGATCGGCCAGCATGCGCCGGACCTGTTCTTCCAGAACGCCGGGCTGGCGCAGCTTGCCTTGCTCGGCCAGCTCCAGCAAGGGCTCGTCCGGGATGCTGCTCCACAGAAAGAACGAGAGCCGTGAGGCCAGTTCCAGGTCGCTCACGCGATAGGGGGTCCCGGGGGCGAGTCCCGGCGGATCCGACTCGAAGCGGAAGAGAAACTCCGGCCCCAGCAGGATTCTCTCGAGCGCGCTGCGAATGCCGGCTTCAAACCCGCCGGTGGCCCGGCCCGCTTCGTAAAAAGCCAGCAGAGGTTTCAGATCCTGGTCCGTGAGCGGGCGGCGATAGGCCCGGCGGGCGAGCGCGGCGAGAATTCTTCGGGCGCACGCTGCTTCGTCCTGGCCGGCTTCCGGGTGGCAGAGGAAAATCTTGCGGCGGCTGGGCGTCTGGCTGACGCCTTTGGCGTCGAAGGGGCCGCCCACCGCCAGGGAGGCCACCGCCGGCTCGCCCCCTTTGTATTGGGAGTAGTCGTATTGGCTCAGGCGCGGCTGCCAGGGACCCTCGGCAACGGCGGTTTCCTTGCGGAAGGAAGCCCCGATCCAATGCGGTCCGGCCTGGATGGGGACGCGAACTTCCAGCACCTCGTCGGCAGTGCGCTCATAGATTTCCTGAGCCGCGTCTCCCAAACTGGCCGTGGAAAATATCCCCGCCGACTTGCCGTGCTTCTCGCCCCCGATGGTGATCCGCCGGACCAGTTTGCCATCCACGCGCATTTCAAACTGGTGCGGAGCCATCAGCCCGCGGATGTACTCGCGGGAATTGCGATGCAGCCGGGCGCGGAGAATGTATTCTCCGTCGACCGGGAAGTGATGCCGCACGGCAATGCCCCCGCGAGAGCCAAAGGGCAGCGTTTCCTCCATGCGGTCATCCTGACGGTAGTACTTGGACACTTCATAGGTCTCAAACGCCGGCAGGATGGCGGGGTCGCCCACGGCCAGGCGGCTGACGGTGCGCGCCGCCTCCATATACCGTTCGAGCAGCAGGGGAGAGATCGTCAGGACGTCGCCGTTGTTGTCAAAGCCGTAGCGCGAGTCGTCGGCTGGCAACAGGGAGTCGGCTTGGATCTCCAGATCCAGCAGGTCGCGGATGGCATTGGCATATTCGGCGCGATTGAGCCGCCGGATCCCGGCTCGTCCGGGATTCGGGTGGGCGGCCGCCCAGCTATCCAACTCCGTTTCCAGGTAAGAAAGGAATGCCGCATATGCGGAGGGCTCGGGCCGCGCCGCACGCGCCGGAGGCATCTGGCCGGCGCGCAATTTCTGGATTACCTTTTCCCAGGTCTCCGGATTTTCACTGGGACGGCTGACGTCGAGCCGGTCCAAGGTGAGGCCTGCGGTGCGCAGCCGCTCGTTATGGCAGGTAACGCAGTAGCGGTCCAAAAACGCCCGCTGCGGATGGGAGGATGCCGGCGCAACGCCTCCCATTTGAGGAGCCGCCAGCAGCAATCGGGCCGCCATTCCAATGCTGATCCAGGCTAAAAACGTCTTTTGCATTGCGACCGCCCTGCCTCCCCCGTTCCAGTACCGCTCCGTTTGCAGGGAATATAGCAATCGGCACCGGTTTCGGCAAGAAAAAAAAGGAATAACCAGGATTTGGAGGGTGCTGGTCCAAACCCTCCCGGCCCGCCCTTCCGCCGTTGCCTCCGCTGCCCAGACGGGTTGCTGGCGGCAGAGCAAAAAACAGTTTATGCTGTTGGAAACTGGTCTTTGCGAGTGTGGCAGGAATGACACAAGGCACAGCCCCAGTTCCGGCCGTTCGCACCGCCGACCAAGGTTTTCGTTGCGACGCCGCGGCGGCTTGCCCGCAGCGGGACGCCAGCCCGGAACACGAAATCGCAAGATGAGGAAACATCTGTAGTGCGGCTCTTACTGCAACTGTTGCTCTTGCTGGCCGGCCTGTGGCTGCTGCGGATTTTATGGAAAGCGATCCGCGGAGCGGGCGAGCCCCAACGAACCTCCGGGACAGCGGGTGGGCGGCGCCTGGCGGGTGAACTGAAGCAGGATCCCCACTGCGGCACCTACGTCTCCCCTGAGATTTCCTACAAGTCCAGCCAGGGCGGCGCAGAACTGCACTTCTGCTCAGCCCAATGCCGGGGGGAGTATCACCGTTCCCGAAACGCCGCGAGATGATCTCTTGATTGGCCGTGGCTTTCCGCCCGGCCGCAATTCGGTTTAGAATTTTCTTGGGATAACCCAGGCGGCTGCCGAGCGCACCGGACCGCCAGCGAGCGCACCCAGCATGGCGGGCATACGCTTCTACCACGATTTTGACTTTGAATACGGCGTCCTGGAGACGGTCTCGCCGCTGGTGCGCCGCATGGTGGCGCGGAACCCCGGCGCCTTCACCGGTCCCGGCACCGGCACCTATGTCGTCGGCCACGGCAATGTCACCCTCATTGATCCCGGCCCGTCGCTTGCGGGGCACATACAAGCCCTGTTGCACTCCCTGCGCGGCGAGACGATCGAACGCATTCTCATCACCCACACGCACCCGGACCACTGGCCAGCCGCTCCGTCCATCCAGTCCGCCACGGGGGCGCCGATCTACGGCTTTGCAGGGGGCGCGGGCGAACGCGTTCTGCGGGATGGCGACGTCCTCGACGGGCACGGATGGCATCTGGAAGCGGTGCACACCCCGGGGCATACCTCCGATCACCTCTGCTTTGCCCTGCCGGAGGAAAAGACGCTCTTCACCGGCGATCACGTGATGGGCTGGTCCACCAGCGTCATCATCCCCCCGGATGGCGAGATGCGGGCCTACATGCGCTCGCTGGAAAAGCTGCTGCAACGCGATGACGCCATCTATCTGCCGACGCATGGCCCGCCGGTCACGGATCCCAAAACGCATGTGCGCTCCTTCCTCGAACACCGCCAGGAGCGGCGCGCCGCCATTCTGCGCCGCCTGAGCCGGGGAGAGGCGAGCGTGAGCGAAATCGTGCGCGCGGTGTACACCGATGTCTCCCCGTCGCTGCACGGGGCGGCGGCTCTTTCCGTACAAGCCCATCTCATTGAGCTGGTCGAGTCCGGAGAAGTGGAGTGCGACGGCTCGCCGGTGACGGCGAGGCGCTTCCGCCGCTCCTTCTGACCCGCATGAGCTCTGCGGAACGTTTCTTGCCGGCGCTCCGGGCGCGGCGCGCGGTGGCCGGCCGGCGGAGGTTCGCCGCGGGCGCGGCCTAAACCGTCATGGCGTTCCTCCAGAAAACAGCAGCGGCCGGGGGCGCGGCCCTCGCCTATCCCCATTTTGTCTTGTTCCAGATTGCGCGGCTGCTGGTCGTGGTCGGCATGGAAATGCAGTCGGTGGCCGTGGGCTGGCACGTGTACGAGTTGACGCGGGAGCCTCTGGCCTTGGGCTACGTCGGTCTGTCGCAGTTTCTGCCGGGGATGGTTCTGTTCCTGATCTCCGGGCATCTCGCCGACCGCCTCCCGCGGGGCAGGCTGCTGGTCGTTTGCTATCTGGCGCTGGCGGCCTGCTCCGTGTCGCTGCTCTGGGCCATCCAGTTCCGGCCCCAGTCAGTGCAGGCCATCTATCTCATTCTGGTTTTGATCGGCATCGTGCGGGCCTTCAGCGGGCCTGCCAGCCGCTCCATTCTGCCATTGCTGGTTGCGGAGGAGCACTTCCCCAACGCGGTCGCCTGGACCGCCACAGTCTTCCAGGCGGGCACGCTGCTGGGGCCGGCCCTGGGCGGAGTCGTTTATGCTTTGTCGAGCGGCCCACGGGC
>DATMAF010000275.1:0-3189 GCA_035560315.1 Terriglobia bacterium
CCCGCCAGTACGGGCGGCGTGCTGCTGGAACTCGTGGAAGCTTCGCCGCAACCATGAAGAGGAGCTGGTGCTTTTACGATGAGTCAAGCGGAGATCGGCGTGATTGGCGGCAGCGGGCTCTATTCCCTGCCCGGGTTGGAAAGCGTGCGGGAGGTGGCCGTAGAGACGCCCTGGGGCGCCCCCTCGGACGCCTACGTGCTGGGAACGTTGCAGGGCAAGCGGGTGGCGTTCCTGGCGCGGCACGGGCGGGGACACCGCATTCTGCCCAGCGAACTGAATTTCCGCGCCAACATTTATGGTTTCAAGTCCCTGGGCGTTGAGCGCATCATTTCGTTCAGCGCCGTCGGTTCCCTGCGGGAAGACCTGGCGCCGCAGGCCTTCGTCCTGCCCGACCAGTTTTTCGACCGCACCCGCGGCCGCGCCTCCACTTTTTTTGGCAACGGGATCGTGGCGCACGTGGCCTTTGCCGACCCCATCTGCCCTTCCCTGCTGGAACTGATGCACCGCGCCTGCCAGAGCGCCGCCGTGCCCGTGCATCGCGGCGGCACCTATCTGTGCATGGAAGGGCCGGCCTTTTCAACCAAAGCCGAATCACATCTGTATCGCTCCTGGAAGATGGATGTGATTGGCATGACCAATTTGCAGGAGGCCAAGCTCGCCCGCGAAGCGGAATTGTGCTATGTAACGGTGGCGATGGTAACCGATTACGATTGCTGGCACCCCGGCCACGACGCCGTCACGGTGGAGCAGGTCGTCGCCAACCTGGAGAAGAATTCGGCGAACGCCGCGCGGGTGCTAACGGAGGCCCTGGCCCGGCTCCCCGCCGCCCGGTCCTGCCGCTGTGGCGCGGCGCTTCAAAACGCGATCTTGACCGATCCCGCCAAGATCCCAGCCGAGACGCGGCGGCGGCTCGAGCTCCTGATCGGAAAATACCTGCCCGCGGGAGCGGCTTCATGAGCTTATTGGTGGTTGGTTCGGTGGCCTTTGACGCCGTGCGCACGCCGCACGGCAGCGTGGAGAAAATGCTCGGCGGCTCGGCGACCTACTTCGCCGTGGCCGCCAGCTATTTCGCGCCGGTCCGCGTGGTCGGGGTGGTGGGCGATGATTTCGAAGAGCAGCACCTGCGCGTGCTGCGCGACCGCGGGGTCTGCACCGAGGGCATCGAGCGGGTGCCCGGCAAGACCTTTTTCTGGGCCGGCGAATATGCTCCCAACATGAACGAGCGCACCACGCTCGACACGCAGCTCAACGTCTTTGCGACCTTTCAGCCCAAGCTGCCTGGCCATTACCGCCAGTCGCCCTTTCTCTTCCTGGCCAATATCCACCCGCGGTTGCAGAGACAGGTGCAGGAGCAGATGCGGTCGCCACAACTGGTCGGCGGCGACACCATGAACCTTTGGATTGAAACGGAGCGCCCGGCCCTGGAACGGATGCTCCAAGGGCTGGATATTCTGGTCATCAACGATGCGGAAGCACGCCAGTTGAGCGGGGAATGGAACCTGGCCAAAGCCGGGCGCCGGATCCGCGCCCTGGGGCCCCGAACGGTGGTGATCAAGCGCGGCGACAACGGCGCCTCGGTCTATGAGGAGGATCATGTGTTCATGGCGCCGGCGCTGCCGCTGGAGAACGTGGTGGATCCGACCGGCGCGGGCGACAGCTTCGCCGGCGGATTCATGGGCTACCTGGCGGCGTCCGCCAACGGCGTTCCCACCACGCCCCGGGCGCGCATGCGCCGCGCCATCATCTACGGCTCGGTGATGGGCAGCTTCGCCGTGGAGCGCTTCGGGCTGGAGCGGCTCCAGCACTTGACGCGCGAAGAAATCGACGACCGCTACAGCCAGTTCCGGCAATTGACGCACTTCGATTAGCGTTGCCAACGCGGAGCGTTTCCGATGCACGCCAACGAACTGACCGCCTTGCGCGCCGATCAGGTCGGGAGCCTGCTGCGTCCGGCGCCGCTCAAGGCCGCCTTCACCGACTATCTTCTGGGATTGATAACCGCTTCGGAGCTGCGGCAGGTCCAGGACGAAGCGATTCGGGAGGTGATCTTCGCGCAGGAAGCCCATGGCCTGCCGGTGGTCACCGACGGCGAGTTCCGCCGGTTTCATTTCATGGAAAGCTTTGGCGAGGTGGCCGGAATGGAGCCGTGGAAGGCGCAACTCACGGAGACGATTCAAACGCTGGATGCGGCGGAATCCTCTGCGGGCGAGCCGCCCCGCCGCGGCACCGATCCCACCTTGCACACCCGCCGGCCGGTGTCCGGGCGGCTGCGGCTGATCCGCAACCGGCCGCTTGAGGAGCTCACCTTCACGCTGGGCATCGCGGTCAGCCCGGTCAAAGTGACGCTTCTGAGCACGGACAGAATCTGCCAGGGGTATGACGCGGAAGCATCCCGCCACATTTACGCCAGCAATGAGGAGTTCCTCGCCGATGTGATTGCAGTACAGCGCCAGATCGTCCAGGGCCTGGTCGACGGAGGCTGCCGGTACATTCAAATCGACGGCCCCAGCTACACGCGGTACGTGGACGCGGCCTCGCTGGAGGTGATGCGCGCGCGGGGCGAAGATCCTCTCCAGAGCCTGGAGCGCGCCATCGCGGCCGACAACGCCGTCATCGCGGGATTCCCGGAGGTCACCTTCGGCATGCACCTGTGCCGGGGCAACCGCCGCAGCCTGTGGCACCGCGAGGGAGCCTACGACGCCATCGCCGAGCGGCTGTTCCAGGGCCTGCGCCACCAGCGCCTGCTGCTGGAATACGACACCCCGCGCGCCGGGACGTTCGAGCCGCTGCGCTTTGTCCCCCGCGGCAAGGTGGCCGTCCTGGGGTTAATCACCACCAAGGTGGGGCGCGTCGAAACGCTGGACGAATTGCAGCGCCGCATTGACGAGGCCGCCCGCTTCCTTCCGCTGGAGCAGATAGCGCTCAGCCCGCAGTGCGGCTTTTCCTCCGATCTGTACGGCAACCAGATCACGGAAGACCAGCAATGGAGAAAGCTGGACGTGCTGGTGGAAACCGCGCGCCGCGTCTGGGGGCGCGCCGGGGAACCGGGACGGTTCGCCGGCTTTAATGGAACTCCGCGCTGATCTCCGGCGCTCCGCTCTGGCGGTTGGCCACCCGCGCCAGGACAAACAACAAATCCGACAGGCGGTTCAAATAGATGAGGGCCTGGCGGTTGACGTGTTCGCCGGC
>DATMAF010000276.1:0-3577 GCA_035560315.1 Terriglobia bacterium
ACTTCACCGGCGTGGCCCGGGAGGCGCTCGCCCAGGCTCTGGCCAAGGCCGGGGCCAAGCCCGAAGACGTCAAATACATCGCCACCACCGGCCTGGGCCGCTACAACGTCGCCTTCCGCGACATCCAGATCACCGACATCACCTGCGCCGCCAAAGGAGCGGCGCACCTGTTCCCCAACACCCAAGCCGTGCTGGACATCGGCGGCCAGAGCACCCGCGCCATCCGCCTCAAGGAAAACGGGCGCGTCAAGGAGTTTAAATCCAACGACAAGTGCGCCGCCGGTTCGGGCGGCTTCCTGGAGCGCGCCGCGCATTATCTGGAAGTCCCGCTGGAACAGCTTGGTCCGCTCTCGCTGCGGGCGCAGAATCCGCAGACCATCTCCAGCGTCTGCGCCGTGCTGGCCGAGACCGAGATCATCAACCACGTCAGCGCCGGACAGGGAATCGAGAACATCATCCGGGGGATTCACAACTCGCTGGCCAGCCGTTCGCGGGGATTGCTCTCCCGCGTCGGGATGGAAGGCGAGGTGACCTTCGTCGGCGGCGTCGCCCGACAGAGCGGCATGGTGGAGGCGCTCCGGCAAAACCTGGGCAAGCCCGTCAACATCTGGGAGGAGCCGGACATGGTGGTGGCGCTGGGGGCGGCGCTGCTGGCCATGCGGCGCTACCAAAAGCTGCAAAAGGCGAAGGGCGACCTCACCCCGCAACAGGCCGCCTCCTCTCTGGCCTCGCGGAACTGAGCAAGGAGGAACTATGAGCTCACCGACATCCCACCGCTGCGGACATCATCACGCCGCCACGCCGACCGCCGTGTTGCGCGAAGAGCACGAGGTGATCCTGCGGGCGCTCGCCGTTCTGGAACGCGCCGGGCGCGACCTGGCGCAAGGCCGCACCGTTCCCAAGGCGACCCTGGAGAGCCTGGCCAACTTTTTCCGGACCTTTGCCGACCGCTGCCACCACGCCAAGGAGGAGGCCCACCTCTTCCCCGCGCTGGTGGCGCATGGCATTGCCCAAGAGGGCGGGCCGGTGGGCGTCATGCTGAACGAGCACGAGGAAGGCCGCGCGCTGGTGCGGGTCTTCGCCGAAGGGGATCCCGCCACCGCAGTTTCGGCAATTCGCCGTTTTGTCACTCTGCTGCGGGAACACATCGCCAAAGAAAACGACGTCCTGTTCCCGATGGCTGACCAGGTGCTGCCGCAGCAGGAACAGCGGGAGATGCTGGCCAAGTTCGACCAAGCCGAAACCGAGGTGGCCGGACCGGGAGTGCACGAACGGCTGATCGCGGAACTGGAGCAACTCGAGGCGGCAACAGCCAAGTAACGCCGTTGCGGGTTGGACGGAACCAAGGACCGTCATCGGAAAAGGAGGAAGCAGTCATGGCGCAAGCAGCAAGAACCGCGGTGGTTACCGGCGGCGGGCGCGGCATTGGCCGCGGCATTTGTCTGGCCCTGGCGCAGGACGGGTGCGACATTGCCATCTTGGACCTGATCGAAGAAAACGCCCACGCCGTCCAGAAAGAAGTGGAGGCGCTCGGACGGCGGGCGCTGGCGCTGCGCGTGGATCTGACACAGTGCAACCAGGTGCAGTCCGCCATCGACCGGGTGCTCCAGGAGTTCGGCCAGATCGACATCCTGGTGAACAACGCCGGCTGGGACAAAATGGAAACCTTCCTGGAGTCGCAGCCGGAAACCTGGGAAAAGGTGATCGCCATTAATTTCAAAGCCGTGCTCTATACCTGCAAGGCGACGCTGCCGCATATGGTGGCGCGGGGCAGCGGGAAGATTGTCAACATCGGCTCGGACGCCGGCCGGGGCGGCTCGACGGGCGAGGCCGTTTATTCCGGCATGAAGGGCGGGGTCATTGCCTTTTCGAAATCACTGGCGCGGGAGATGGCGCGGCATCACATCAACGTCAACACGGTCTGCCCGGGGCTGACGGAAACACCGCTGCTGCAAGAGGTGCGCAACACCTCGGAAAAAACGCAGAAGGTGATTGACGCCATCACGCGCGCCATCCCGCTGGGGCGGGTGGGCACGCCGGAGGATGTTGCCAACGCCGTGGCCTTCCTGGCCTCCCCGAAAGCCGATTACATCACCGGACAGACGCTCAGCGTCAGCGGCGGCCTGACCATGTTTTAAGACAAGCGGAACGCCAGGAGGAGCGCAGCATGGCCAAGGATATACCGGCAATCGACATCATGTACTACGTGGCCACCCCGGAGTTCATCGCCCGCTGGACCGAGGCCAAGAAAGGCGAGCTGCTGTGCCGCATGGAGAAAGCCATCGGCGGGAGCCTGCCCTGCTTTGAGTCCATCGAGTCCATGATCCGCAAGATGGACGAGGACAACGTCGAGAAGGTCTTCATCACCCAGACCAAGATGTTTTCCTACCGCAACAAGTGGATGTACATGGACACCAAGCTTGAAGAGGTGGCGCAGTACACGCAGAAGTATCCCGACCGCTTCGTGGGCTTGGCCGGCTACGATCCGTTCCACATCAAGGAGAGCCTGGCGGAACTGGAAGTGGCGGTGAAGCAGTACGGCTTCAAAGGCGTCTATATCCACATCTACGGCTTTGACATCCCGTTGTCCGACCGCAAGATGTACCCGCTGTACGCCAAGTGCGTGGAACTGGATGTGCCGGTCTCCATGCAGGTGGGGCACGTCCTGGAGGGGATGCCCAGCGAGCACGGCCGGCCCATTTATCTCGACCAGATTGCCAGCGACTTTCCCGATCTCAAGATGGTCGGCGCCCACACCGGCTGGCCGTGGGTGGAGGAGCTGATCTCGGCCTGCTACAAGTGGGAGAACATCTGGTTCGGCATCGATGCCTGGATGCCGAAATATCTGAAGCCGGAGATCGTGCAGTTCATCGGCAGCCGGCTGGGGCAGGACCGTTGCCTGTGGGGCACCAACGGCCTGCCCTGGAAGGAAAGCCTGCGCCAGGTGGATGAGCTGCCGCTGAAGCCGGAAGTGAAGCGCCGGCTGCTGCGCCAAAACGCCATGGAGTTGTTCAAACTGTAATCGCACAACCTGCAAAGGCGGGGCGACCGCCTGGGCGGGCAGGAGGTAAAAGCAAATGTCTACCGCACCCGTTGGCAAGCCGCGTTCCGGACCGGCCGCCTACGAGTTTGTATCGCGCATCGAAGACCCGCTGCAACATATTCTGACATGCCACGAGCAGATCGAACGCCGCCTGGTCACATTGCAGAACGCGGCCATGATGGTGGGGTTTGCCGAAGGCGCCATGCTTCAGGATGCCGCCGCCGCACTGGCTTACGAGGTGGAGGTGCTGGAGGCGATCGACAAGCTGCACACCGAGGACGAAGAGCAATCGCTGTTTCCCCGCCTGCGGGCCAATCTGAAGCAGGACACGGCCGGGCTGGAACCGTTGATGCTGAGCCTGGAGTTGCAGCACGAGAATGAGCAAGGAGCGTTCGCCAAGCTGAAGGCGGCGGCCCGCGAGCTGGCCGCGGGGAAACCGCCGGCGGATCAACTCAGCTCTTTGGAGGATCTGGTGCGCGAGCTGGCCGGCATCTGCCGCCCGCATATGGCGCTGGAGAATGACAGCCTGTTGCC
>DATMAF010000277.1:0-8410 GCA_035560315.1 Terriglobia bacterium
TGAGCGAAATGTTCCACGATGCCGCTGCTGGGAACCGCCGTGCGCCGGTGGTGGCCGCCGCCCTGCTGGGGGTGATGGCCCTATTGATGTTCACCAGCTCGTGGAACGACACTCCCACCTCCGATGACAACGTCGCGCTCATCTCCGGCTACAGCTATCTGCGCCGGCAGGAGTTTCGCCTGGAGCCGCAGAATCCCCCGCTGATGGAGGATTTGGCGGCGGCGCCGCTGCTGTGGATGAACCTCCGCGAACCGTGGGACCACAAAGCCTGGGAGGAGGCCAACGACCCGGAGTTGGGGCAGGCGTTCCTGTATCAGATGGGCAATGACCCCGACGCGATGCTCCGCGCAGCCAGGACGCCGATGATCCTGTTTGCCCTGCTGTTTGGCGCGGCGCTGTTCGGGTGGACGAGAAAGGAATTCGGCAGCGGCGCCGCGTTGCTGACGCTCTTTCTCTACGTCTTTTCACCGACCTTCCTCGCCCACGGGCGGATCGTAGCGACTGACCTCGGGGCCACCGCCGGATTTTTCCTGACCATCGCCGCGTTTCTCCGCTTTTTGAAGCGCCCGCGGTGGAGCAACGGCTTGCTCGCAGGGCTCGTTCTGGGGCTGGCGCTGTTGTCCAAGTTTTCCACCATTGCGCTGCTGCCCATCCTGCTGTTTCTCGCGGCCGCTTGGGCCTTTGCCAACGCCACTCCCGGCCGGCGCATCCGCTGGCGCAGACTGCCCGGCGGCGGCTTCGCCCTGGCGTTGCGACGGCGCCGGGAGCGGGACAATGTTTCGCTGCTGGGATGGCTTGCCCGCGCCGCCGGCATCATCGTCATCGCGTTTCTGGTGGTCTATGCGGTGTATCTGCACCACATCTGGAACTATGCCCCGGAGCGCCAGGCGCGCGACGCCCAGTTCCAGCGCACTCTGTATGACCTGGGCGGCACGGCCGCGGACATGGTTCTGTGGTCCTCGGACCGGCCGCTGTTGCGGCCCTGGTCGCAGTATTTTCTCGGCCTGTTGGTGGCCTTGAAGGCGTCGCGCTGGGGGCAGCCGGTCTTTTTTCTGGGAAGCGTCCGTCCGACCGGCTCGCGCTGGTACTTCCCGTTTGTCTACCTGATCAAAGAGCCGCTGCCGCTGCATCTGCTGACGCTGCTGGCTCTGGCATGGGCCCTGCGGCGCGGCCTGCGCATCCCTCTCCCGCCGGCGGCGGCGTCAAACCGGCTGCAACCGCTGCGCCAATGGCTGCGGGAGCATTTTGTCGAGTTCGCGTTCCTCAGCGTGCTCGGCGTCTATTGGGCGGCGCTCATCCGCTCCAACATGAACATCGGCGTGCGGCATCTCTTGCCGGCCTTCCCGTTCCTATTCATCCTGATCGCTCGGCCGATCGTGTCGTTGGCCCAAACCGGCGCCGGCACTCCCCGCCGCCGATGGGGGTTCCGGGCCCTGCTCGGCGCACTGCTGGCCTGGCAGGCCATCGGGGTGCTGCGCGTGCATCCCTCCTATCTCGCCTATTTCAACGAACTGGTCGGCGGGCCCCGGAACGGCTGGCGCTACGTGAACGATTCCAACCTCGACTGGGGCCAGGACGTGAAGCGGCTGGCACAGTTTGTCGAGCAGAGAGCCATCGCTGGTATTCGGGTGGACTACTTCGGCCCGGCGGACGCCGGCTATTATCTGAAGGAACGATACCTGGGGCCGCTCGGCTGCACGGAATCGCCCAAAGGATGGGTCGCCGTTTCCGCCATGCTCTATCCTGGGGCGCCGTGGAACCCCGGCTGCGACTACCGCGCCCGCCTCCCAATGGAGAAGCTGGTCGCTACGATTGGTTACTCCATCTTCGTTTTTTACGTGGACTAGAGCGGCCCGCCGTTTTCCCTTTAAACAGCCTGTACGACTGCGCGGCTGTCGAATGCCTCTTTTCCTTCGGCGGGGAGATGCCGCTCCAGCGGCGCTGGTCTGGCTGGAACCGGAGCGTTTTTCGATCACGCTGGACAATGCGGTCGGCGAAGCTATAAACCCTCGCTGCGCCAGGCGCTTGGACACGGTGCTGCCCTAGAACGGCTCCGCCACAAAAATGGTGGGTCTGTGCGGACTCGAACCGCAGACCTCTACCGTGTCAAGGTAGCGCTCTAACCAGCTGAGCTACAGACCCAAGGTTTTCGGCGATTCTAGCACAGCGCCAAAGCGCTTGCCAATTTGACGGGCGTGGCGGAAACCATGTTGCGCGGCAGCCATTGCAAAAATTTGCAATAATAGAACCGGGAGGGCCGGACGAGGATGCCCCTACTTCGGCAGGTGCGGCGCCGCCGCGGGCTGGCGGAACTGGCCAAGCAGCACGGCCTGCGCCTCACCAGCCAGCGGCGCGTGATCTTTTCCATCCTGGAATCGGCGAACACGCACCTGAACGCCAAACAAATCCTGGAAGAAGCGCGCAAAGTGGCCCCGGGCATCGACCAGGTGACGGTCTACCGCAACCTGGCGGTGCTCAAGCAACTGGGCGTTGTGGATGAGCTCGACCTGCTGCACCTGCGCGGGGATGAACACTACTACGAAGCAAAGCAGACCCGCGCCCATTCGCATGTCGCCTGTCTGGCCTGCGGCAAGGTTTTTGAATATTACACGCCCGCCATGAAGCGGATCCACCAGGAACTGGAGCGCGAAGTAGGTTTCTCGGTCTCGTTCTCCCGCATCGAGATCGGCGGCTACTGTGCCGCCTGCCGAGATCAGGGCTTGGCCGCTACCCCGGAGGCGTCGGCAGCGGCCAAGCGCCGTTCCTAGTCGTCTTCCTCTTCCAACTACTGCGGTGCAGGAGAGGGGGCGGGCATGTTATGCTGCATGGTGCATCCCGGGCACATCCCCGCAGCCGGCGGAGCGGGATTCGCCATCGGTGGCCCTTGCATTGGCTGACCGCCCATGCAGGGGCATCCGCACATCATCCCGGACATTGCCGGAGCCGGCATTCCTTGACCTTGCGGTCCCGGCCCTTGATTTTGCATCATCCCCATCATGCCGTGCATCCCGGGACCCATCATTCCCTGCATTCCTGGCCCCGCGGCTGGCCCTGGTCCCGGTCCTGGCGACGCACGATACGTTTGAGTTCCGAGGGTGATCTGGGTAGCGTGCAGCATGGTGCCCGTTTCGCCAAGCGGCTGCCCGGTGAGGGTAATGGCATCTCCGGTCTTCGGCGCAAATAACTGACCTGCCGCGTTGGTCAGCCGGCCGAGGTGAACCATATACTCCTTGCCTTCTGCTGTCTTCAGAGTGAAGATCGCAACACTGCCAGCCGGCGTGGGCGCCACGGATGTAATCGTTCCCTTCACCGTGGTGCTGGTTCCGGTGGCCTGCGGCTGCTGCGCCGCAGCGGCCAGGGCGAAAGCGACAATGCCCATCAGGATTCCTGTCCAGTCCCGCAAATTCCTTTTCATGGCAGTATCCTCCCTTGAAAGTTGATTGCAAGCAATTGGCCATTCCGTTGCATCCGCCTTCCTCGAAGGAAGCTGGAATCATTCGACACTGCGTTCTATGTTCTATGAGAGATAAAGGCCGATGAACCAGCCGGCGGGGCCTTACAGCGAGGGGCGTTGCGTGATATGGCACAATCGGTGTGAGAATTCACCGAGGCCATGCCCGCAAAAGAGAAGATAGCTTATCCGGTTTTCATGGCTATAATTATGGGTGAAATACCTGTCTGAAAAGGGAGGAATCGATACAATGGTGCGGTATGCGCTATTCGCTGTTGCAGTGGTTTTGATGATCTCGAAGGGATCTGCGTGGGCGCAGGACGCCAACGCTGGCAAGGCGGTATTCAACAAATCCTGCGCGACCTGCCATGCCGCCGACGGCGCTCCGAAGGAAGCCATCGCCAAAATGTTGAAAGTTGAGATTCCCCATTTGGGGGCCAAGTCTGTTCAGGAGAAAAGCGACGCCGATCTCAAGAAAGTGATCACCGAGGGAGTGGGGAAGATGAAGCCGGTCAAGGGCCTGTCGGACAAGGACCTCGCCGGTGTCATTGCCTACATGCGAACCCTCAAACAATCCTGAAGGGAAGAAACCGCGGGACGGCGCCGCAGTTCCCGCCCGGGAATTGCGGCGAATTCTCGTGCAGCAGGCCCTCCGCAACTCGATGGGTGATCTCCCCTTGCCGCCCTTCTCCCACGGCCGTAGGCAGCAACGAGAAAGCAGAATGGTTCTTAAGTTGCTACCATCCAAAAGCGCATTAAGTTGAGGACCATGCCCCGAGGCGGGCGAGGCGGTTCGTTTGCGGAGAAATGCCGATGCCGCAGCAGCTCGTCCGATTATCCATCCTCTTCCTCACGTTGCTCGCGGCGCTGGTAATCGCGCGCTCCTACCTGGTTCCGGCCACGTTTGGAGAAATTGGCCATTACCGGACGGCTGCAGTAGCAGCCAACGCTTCCCAGCCGCTAGTGTACGCCGGGCGGGAAGTCTGTGAAATTTGCCACACCGAACAGGCCCAAAAATTCGCAGCCGCGCGGCACCAAAGTCTCTCCTGCGAGGTGTGCCACGGGGCCGCCAGCGGCCATGTCGAGGCGCCATCCGATCGGAAACCTCCGGCGCCACGGGACCGCGGCTACTGTCCGCTCTGCCACGGCTATAATCCCTCGCGCCCCACCGGCTTCCCCCAAATCGATGCGCTCACGCATAATCCCGGCTCTCCCTGCATCAAGTGCCATGATCCCCACGCCCCCGAACCGCCCCGGGTCCCGCAGGAGTGCGGCGCCTGCCACGGCGAGATTGCCCGCACCAAGGCCTTCTCCAGCCACGTGACGCTGGAATGCACCCAATGCCACGAAGTCTCGGAGCGGCACAAAGTGGATCCGCGAGCCAGCACTCCCACCAAACCCAAGGCGCGCGAATTCTGCGGCACCTGCCACGCGGCCGGGGCAGCCGCCTTGGAGGAAGTTCCGCAGGTCGATCTCACTTCCCACTGGCCGCGCTATGTCTGCTGGCAATGCCACTACGCGCATTACCCGGAGGTCCGATGAATCGCCTGATCCAGATTGAAAAAAAACCGGCAAACGCGCCGGAAGAGAATTCCGTGGCGCGACGGGAATTTCTGAAGCAGTGCCTGCGGGCCTCTCCCTTGCTGGTGGCGATTGCGCACGTAGCGGCCCAGGAGGGCGCGGAAACCGCCGCAGAGGATTCCCCAGCGGAAGAGCATTCCTACGGCATGGGAATCGACATCAGCAAATGCATCGGCTGCGGCCGCTGCGCGGACGCCTGCAAAACAGAGAATGAGGTTCCCCGCGAGCCGTACTTTTTCCGCACCTGGATCGAACGGTATGTCATCACCACGGACGGCGAAGTCACGGTCAGCAGCCCCAACGGCGGGATCGACGGCTTTCCTGCCGCGATCAGCGAGCGGGGAATCCTGCGCACCTTTTTTGTGCCGAAGCTTTGCAACCAGTGCGCCAATCCTCCCTGTGTGCAGGTCTGCCCGGTGGGAGCAACCTTCACCACCGAGGACGGGGTCGTGCTGGTTGACAAAGATTATTGTATCGGCTGCCGCTACTGCATTCAGGCCTGCCCGTACGGCGCCCGATTCCTCCATCCCATCACGCACACGGCGGAGAAATGCACCTTTTGTTATCACCGCATCCGCAACGGAAAACTGCCGGCCTGCGTGGAGGTATGTCCCACCGGCGCGCGGATCTTTGGCGACGTGCGCAGTATGGCCAGCCCGCTGACCCGCTTCCAGCGGCTCAATGAAGTGGCGGTCTTGAAGCCCCATCTGAACACCAATCCCAAGGTGTACTACGCCAATCTGGACGGAGAGGTTCGCTAACAATGGAATCCCTTGCGGAGCAACTGGCAGCCGTGATGCAGCAGGTCAGCGGTTACATTTATCCCAATGAAGTGGAGCTCCACTGGGGCTTGCTGGTGGTGGTTTACCCGTATCTGACCGGATTGGTGGCCGGCGCCTTCATTCTGGCTTCCCTCGAGCGCGTCTTTAACGTGAAGGAGGTGGAGCCGACCTACCGGCTGGCCCTGCTCACGGCACTGGCCTTCTTGCTGGTGGCCCCGCTGCCGCTGTTACTGCATCTGGGCCATCCGGAGCGCTCCTTTGAGATCTTTCTGACGCCCAACCTGCATTCGGCCATGGCCATGTTCGGATTTGTTTACGCCTGGTACCTGATGGTGGTGCTGCTGCTGGAAATCTGGTTCGACTATCGCAAGGATCTCGTGGTGTGGGCGCGCCAGGAGCGCGGCTGGAAGCGCTGGCTGCACTGGGCGCTGACGCTGGGCGCCACGGACATCTCCGAGCGGGCGGTGGAGTTTGACCGCCGGGCGGTGCGCCTCATCACCATCGTCGGCATCCCTTCCGCGTTCCTGCTCCATGGCTACGTCGGATTTATCTTCGGCTCCGTGAAGGCCAATCCCTGGTGGAGCAGCGTGCTGATTCCCATTGTCTTTCTCTTTTCCGCGATCGTTTCCGGAATTGCTCTGGTCCTGATGCTCTACCTGGTGGCCGGGCTGATTCGCCAGCAGTTGGAGATGTCCTGCCTGGATAAGCTGGCGATGTTTCTTTTCTTCGCCCTGGTGGTGGATTTTTCCCTGGAGATCCTGGACTTCCTGCACCGCCTCTATGAGGCGGAAGAATCCATCCACATTCTGGCGGAGTTGATCTCCACGCGCTTGTTCCTCAGCCTGGTGATCCTGCAAGCGCTCCTGGGCACTGTGCTGCCGCTGGTGGCGTTGGGTGCGGTGGCTCCGGTGTTCAGCAGCCGGCCGCTCCTGGCAGTTCCGGCGGAATTGCGCCGTCTGATCTACCTGGGCGCCGCGGTGCTGATCCAGATTGGCATCTTCAGCACCCGCTGGAATGTCGTCATTGGAGGACAATTATTTTCAAAGAGCCTGCGCGGGTTGACGATTTACAAGCTGCAACTGCTGGGGCTGGAGGGATTCTTCATGGCCATGCTGCTTCTGCTGCTTCCCTTCGTTCTGTTGTACCTGCTGATCAAGCTTCTTCCGCCGTGGATTCCCGCGCCCGGAAATTCTTCCAGCAGCCCGGCCGCCAGCCCATAGGCTTGCGCGCCGGGACGGCGCGCCGCCGTCCCAAACCTCCGCCCCAAAACGCCTTTCGGCGGGCCGATTCCTTCTGAATCCTTTCGAAAGATCGGGAAAGTTCCTTCGGTGGCTCTTGCGACCAAACGCAGCCGGGCGGCTGCTCGGGATCAGGATGCGGCCTGGCGGCTCTTGTCCTGTTCGCGGATGTAGAGGTACAGGCTGAGCACGATCGCCAGCACCAGCAACGAGAAAAGCGCCACGCCTTTGCGGCGCGACTGAATCTCGGCCAGCTTTGCTTCCCCTTCCTGCTGGACTTTGGCGGCAATCGGCAGCCCCTGATCGATCTCTTTGTTGACCAGTTCCGCATCCAGGCTGTGAATGGCGGTTCGCGACATCACGAGGCGGCTGTGGGCATTGGCCAGTTCCGCCGTCGCGGCGCTGACATCCATGCCCGCCTGGTCTGCCTGCTCCAAGGTTTCCCGGGCGCGGGCGATGGCCGCCACCAGTTCTTGAATCCTGGAGGCCATCGCCTGCGCTCGCTGCGCCCCGACATCCCCCTCCTGGTGGCAGGTCAGGCAGACGCTGTCCGGACCTGCCAGCATCGCTTCGTCAGAACGTTTCACCTCATGATTCCCGTGGCACTGCACGCAGCCGCGAATGCCCATCTCCGCGAACGCGGCGGCGTGCGAACTCTGCTCAAACAACTGCCGGTTGTTGGCGTGGCAGACGCCGCACACATCGGCAATGGAGCGGGCCCCCGGAGGAACGGCGCCATGACTGCTATGGCACGTAACGCAGGTCGGGGCGGAAAGATTTCCTTGCTCCTTGAGCGAGGCGTAATGAACGCTGTTTTTATATTCGGCGACTTGGGTCAAGCTGGGCAAATCGTCATAACCGGCCATGTATTCCGGATCGCTGTGGCAGCGGCCGCAGGTGTCGGGAATGTTCAGCGGATAGACGGGCGAGGAAGGGTCCGAAACCAGCTTGATATCATGGACGCTGTGGCAGTTGATGCACGTGGCCACCCGGCGGTCTCCCTGCCGCAACAGCCGGCCGTGCTGGCTGGTGTAATACTGCGCCACCTGATCGGTTTGGACACGGGGGTTATAGCGATGCATGTAGGCGGTGTCGCTGTGGCAGCGGCCGCAAAACTCCGGAATCTGCTCGCGGGCAGGCTTACCGCGGAATCCCCGGGCAGGGCTCATCGAGATCTTCGGGTCCATGCTGGTGGGATCGCCGCCATGGCAGGAAGCGCAGGTCAGGCCCTTCTGTGCGTGTACATCGGTCGGGAAAGGCTTCGTTGGCGCTGACAGGCCCCCGGCTTGGTTTTGGTGGCAAGTAATACAGGTGGATTGCGGCGGCTGGCCACTGGAGGAAGGATTTGGATTGGGCTC
>DATMAF010000278.1:0-2806 GCA_035560315.1 Terriglobia bacterium
GAATTTGGGAACCATCATGCCGGCGTCGATTTCCATTTCCGCGATCACGACGGTGCCGGAGCCGTCGGTGGAGTCCATCAACCGGTAGGTTCCCGAATACGCTTTGAGGTCCTTGCCCTTGGTCATGCGGAAACTGAGGGCCTGGGTGGGCTGAGCCTCGAAGCGCACGCCCAACTCGATCCGCTTCATGCTGCTGATGACGATTTCCGTATCGGCCGTGTTGCCGCTGCTGGCAGTGATGGTGCAGCGCTCGCAGCCGGGAATCCATCGGTGGTAATTGGGGTAGTCGCACAGCACAGAGAATACCTGCGTTCGGGGGGCGGGAACATTAATGACGGCTTTGATCATGGCTAGCGGGAGGTTTCTTCCTTCAGGACATATTTCTTGCCGCGAATCCAACAGACCACGCCTTCTTCGGTTTCGGACAGTTCCAGAAGACGCTCTCCCTGCTCGCCGGCTACGGCCAGTTCCGGCAGATAGCTAGAGGCCTGGCTCCGGAGCCCCTTGAGGGCGGAGGCGGGTTGCAGAAACCGGCCGGTTCCCGCGAACAGAGCGCTCCAATGCAGCCGCCGCGTGACGGCGACGGTCAATCGCGTCTGGTTTTCTCCCGCCGGCTCCAGGGTCCATTCCACCTGCGTAACGGGAATCTTGCCTTCGATGGTGCGCCACAGCACCATCTTGTTGCGCGTATGGATGCACTCCACCACCAGCCGCTCCTTCTTCTTGCCAGAGCCGTGGAATTCGGCGATGGCCAGATCGCCCTCGGTGGCCAGCGACTTGGACTGCGAAAGGTTGGGAAGCCACTCGACGTAGCTGTCGTAATCCGTGAGAATTTCGTACAGCAGGCTGGCGTCGCAGGGGAAGGTGTCAACCGCGCGTTTCGTGGGCGAGAGCAGGGACATGGGTTCGTCAACCCCGCAGGGCGCATCGCCCAGCCGCCCCGGCGGGGAGGCCGGTGTTTCCGAAGCGGCCGGCTGCGGGCCTGCCCTCCGGCCGATGCGCTCGCAATCGGGTGAACAAGGAAAACAAGAATAGCACCAATTTGCTTCCGGGGGGAATCAAAGCGCGAAATGCGTCGAGGGTTTGTTTTCACCGTTTCGGAAGCAAGACAACCCCTCGCGCGACAACGGCGCGCACGAGAAGATTGCTGGCGCAGCCACCGGCCCCGCCCGGGATGCTCCCTGGCAGAGCAGCGGCGCTGACCCAACGGTTAATCGGCGGCGTCGGCTTTGCCCTTGTGATGGGTAGTTTTGGAACCCTCGGTGGCCTTCTCCACCGCTTCGGCGGCCTTGGAAACCCATTTGGAAGTGACCTCCGAGGATTTTTGCAGCAGCTCGCTGGAGGCCTTCATCACTTCCCGGGGGTCCACCAACTCGATGCCTTCCATGGCGCGGTGTACCATGTCCTCGGATGCCTTGCTGACGGAGCGCAGGGTGTCCTTCTTCTTTTCATCCAGTTCGCGCATCAGGACGTTGCTGAGGGAGTCGAGAGTCTTCTCCAGGCTCTCCATGGTCTTGGTCACTTCCGAGCCGCCCTCTATGAGGTTGATGCTCTTCTCCATCTGCTCCACGCTATAGAGCGTCATGGCGGCGGACAATCGCAACATGGAAACGATCAGGTTGGTCATAATGATCTCCTGTAGCAAACAATCGAACGCCCACCAACGGTTAGCTGGCCAGCACCTCCACCGCCAGACGGGGTTCTTCCGCTGCCGGCGGATGGGAGCCGCCCGCCCAGTCCGTGATGGTATCGGCCGAGCGCTGTGCCAGGCTGGATGCTATCCGGAAGGCCTGCCAGGGGTCAAGGAAACGCAACCCGTCGAGGGACTGGTTCACCAGTTTCGTGCTGATTTCCGTAAAGGAATCCAGGGCTTCGCGCTTCCCGGCGGACATCTCGTCCAACAGGCACTTGGTCAAGGAGTCCACCGTGGTCCCGAGTTGGTTTAACTGCTTTCCCAGCCCCTCCGCCGTTGGAATGCCGCTGACGGCGGTTTCCAACTGACTGACGCCGAACAGCGTCGCCGCGCTGGAGAACCGCACGGAGGAGAGAAACAAGCGCTCCCAGCTCATCCACAAACTCCCTTCTCTTGGTGTGGTGGAATCCATGGGTTGGAGTCCGCTCGCCCGCCCTCCGGCGCTGCACAACGCGAGGATATTCTAATACAAGCCCGCTGGCCAGAGAAATTTTCGAGGACCCATCCCCCACGCTCCCTCATCGGGAGAGCGCGCTGGTTCTGTTCCGAAACCGTCCCTCCTTCCAGGCGGCCGGGACGCGGTCGAACCGTCTCCCACTGCACCGGCTGGCCCGGAAGCAAGTGCACCCGTAGAATATCGTCTCGAAACACCGGAGCTTGCAGGCGCGTGACCTCTGCTTTCCAGCTTACCGCCGGGCCGCCCGGTCGGTAAATGGCGGCTTCCACCATGCCGTCGTCAAAGGCTTCCATGCGCAGGGTTTGGCTGGTATCGGCGGGAAACAGGACCACCTTGACCCCGTTGATCTCGGCCGCGGCCACCTCTTCGCCAGGCTGTTCCGCCACCACCCTTACCGGGCAGCCCACAATCGCCATGGAAAAGCGCATGATGGCCCGCATCGCGTAGATCGAGCCCACCAGATTATTCAAAAACTCCTGAGTCTTTCCTTTCGTGGACGAATAAAAGTGGAGGATATCCTCCGGCTTGGGAATCACCGCGACGATTTGATCGGTGGCCGCCTCCAGGCTGGAGAGCACGCGGCCATTTCCGGCAGTTGGGGCAGGCTCCTCGCCCGGCGCGGCGGGGGCGGGTGCGGGCGCCGCCGCCGGCGCGGC
>DATMAF010000279.1:0-2189 GCA_035560315.1 Terriglobia bacterium
ATACCGGTGAGCTTCGCTTCGGGGTGGGCGATCTCCCGGCCCGGGGACTCCCCCGAAGCGCTGTTGGACCGGGCGGACCACGCGCTGTACCAGGACAAACGCCGCCGCCAGCGAACCGCCCTGGCGGAATTTGCTCCCGCAGCCTGCGAGGACGCCACCAACAGCGTGGTTCTCTCCGTGGGCGTCCGCGCCTCGTAATCCTCCGCACCGCGGCTTTCTGGAGCGGCGCGCAGCCGCCAACTCGTGCGCTCCCGCTCTCCCGTTCGAGCCGGCTAAAGGTTTTTCAAATTCCGCCGATTCATGTTCTGCTACCCTCCATGGCTGCGCGGATTCGTCCCCGCCAGCTCCGGCGCGGTGGGCACAGAACCGGAACGCTGCTGCGCCACATCATTTGGCTTGCGCCTGGCCGAGATTTTCCGCAGCGTTCCGGAGAACACCAAGCGCCGGATTCGCTCGCGGGTGGAAACCGGGCGCCGCCGGCCGGACTCGGTGGTGGAGACTTCCGGTGTTGCACCCAGGGCGGGAGCCGCGCGCCGAGCAGCAAATTGTAATGTGCTAATAGCTCCCCGGCCGAGGCCGATCAAAGCAGAGCGAGGCTGATCAACTCATGCGACGCGTTCTTTTCGTACAAGATGATCCGGGCAGCCGGGAACATCTGCAAGCGAACCTGCGGCTGCTCCGCGACCAGATGGACATTCACGTGGCGAGCTCCGAGCAAACCGCCCGCCAGCAACAGTGGGACTCCTGGGAAGCCATCATCGCCGACCTGGATCACAATGCCAGCCGGCAAGTCATCACCCGGGCCAAAGAAGAATTCCCGGAGGTCGTGCGCATCGGGCTGACCCGCAAGCTCAGCCCGCGGATGTGGGAGCTTCGGCTGGTGCACCAGTTTGTGCGGACGCCCTGGAATCCCGACGAGCTTCAGGTGGCTGTGGAACGCGCCTGCCGGCTGAAGGATCTCTTGGGGGACGAGTTGATCTGCCGAACGGTGGGCGAGTTGGGCGAACTGCCCTCCATCCCGTCCGTCTACCAACAGCTGACGGCGCGGCTGCGAGACCCCGACGTGTCCTTGCACGAGATCGCCGGGATTATCGAGAAAGACGCCGCGCTCTCCGCCAAGCTGCTGCAACTGGTCAACTCCACCCTGTTCCGGACCGCCAGCGAAATTGCCACCGTCAAGACCGCCGCCAGTTACCTGGGGCTGGAGGTCATCAAGAATCTGGTGCTCTCCGTAGAGCTGTTCCGCGCCTTCGACGGAGCCGGCAAACTGCCGGGGTTCTCGCTGGAGGAACTGCAAGCGCACTACCAACTGACCATGGCCATCACGCGCTTCCTGCCGCTTCCCCGCGACCTGTTCGACTCGGCGCTGGTGGCGGCCCTGTTGCATGACATCGGCATCCTGCTGCTGGCCTGGAAGACTCCGGGGCGCTTTGCCAAATTTGTGGAATGCTCCCGGCGGCAGCAGCGGCCGCTCCATCTGGTGGAGGAAGAATTGTGGGGCATCACCCATGCCGAGATCGGGGCCTATTTGCTGGGATTGTGGGGTTTCCCGGATGTGATCACCGAGGCCGTGGCCTATCATCACACGCCCGCTCGCGTCCCGCACTGCGCGTTTGATGTCACCGCCGCCGTCTATGTGGCGGACTTGCTGGCGCACGAGTGCGAGGCCGCGACCGCTCCGTCCCGCGCGCTGGCCTGCTCGCCCGTCGATCTGGATTTCCTCAGACAACTGGGTGTGGACGGGCACTACGAAGGCTGGAAAGCGCTGGCCTTGCAGCAAGCCGCGGCCCGGGCGCCCGCTGCCTGTAGCCGGCCGGCCTAGGGCCGCTTGGCAACCCGGAGACGGAAGGGACGCAATGAAAATCGTAATCAGCGATGGCGAGCGGTTCCTGAACAACCTGCTGAAAAAGTGGGGATACGAGGTGTTGGTCGCCGAGGATGGTCCGCAGGCTTTGCGGCTTCTCCAGCAGGAGAATCCCCCCAAGGTTGCCATCTTTTCCTGTGAAATGAAGAATCTGAGCGGGATCGAAGTCTGCTCCCGGCTGCGGCAGGCGGTGAAGGAACCCTACATCTATCTGGTCCTGTTGACGAGCACCTCCCAGAAAGATGATCTGATCGAGGGCCTGGCGGCGGGCGCCGATGATTATGTCATCAAGCCCTTCGATGCCTACGAGCTGCGCGCCCGGCTG
>DATMAF010000280.1:0-4659 GCA_035560315.1 Terriglobia bacterium
AGCGGGGCGCGGTCGCGGATGAGGTTGCGGGGGCCGGGGTCGGTGCTGGGGGCCGGGGTGGGGGATTGCCAGAGGGCGGCCAGCAAGGGCTGGCTGGCAGCGGCCGGCAGCCACTGGCAGAAGGGACCCTCGGTTTCCAGGGCCGGCAGCGGCCGCACCGACACCAGCCGCGGCCCGCTATGGAGGAGCCAGTTGGTGGAAAAGCCAACGCCCCCGCCGCTCAGCGCTATCGCGGCGGCGAGCAAGAAAACGGGAAGCAGGGCGAACCACAGGGCTCTGTTCCGTTGCGTGTTGCGAAGGTTCATGTTGTTATCGCTTCCTCCCAAGTATGGGGTTCTGTTTTCGCAGCAGGCGCCGCAAAACACCCACGCGGCTGGCTCCACGGACGCGTGCTATTCTTCGATCGTGCCGGACCGCGGGCGGTAGCCGGTGCGGGTCCGGATCTGATAATTTTTGAAGTTCTCCCCGTTCAGCTTCACGGAGATGCTGCGCCAGCCGCGATTCGGATTCGGCTGGGGATAATAACTCAGGGCGTACAGATGCGCCAGGTCCTCGCGGATGGAGGTAAAGGCGTTTTGCTGGTCTTTCCAGGTTTTGGCAAAGTAGGCTTTGCCGCCCGTGCTGTTGCTCATCCGCTGGAAGACAGCGGTGGAAACAGGGTCATGCCGCGCCTCGCGCGTGGAGACCATGTAAATCGCGATACCTTCCGCCTGGGCCAGTTCGCGGACATCCTCCGGCGCCACCATGCTGGCGTTATCGGGGCCGTTGGAGAAGACCACCATCACCTTGCGGCCGCTGAGCCGGGCGGCGTCCTTCAAGGTCAGGAGCATGGCGTTGTACAGCGCGGCGTCGTCGCCGGCCACCGTCCGCCGGAGCCCCCGCAGCACTTCGATGCGGTTGGGAGTCAGGGGAGCGGCGCGCGAGAAATCGCGGCTGTAGGAATACAGCGCCACGCGGTCGGGGTTGTCCAGGGAGCGGACAAACTCCGCGATGGCATCCTGGGCATACACAAATCCTTCATACATATAGTTGCTGGTGTCAAAGAGAATGAAGACGCTGGCGCCTGCCACCAGCGAGGCCACCTGCTCGGGCGTGCTTTCGGTGAAGTCGGCTTGCGCCGCCGGCTGCGTGGGGCGGTTGGCAATGGCGCCCCGAAAGGGACGCACTAGTTGCACCGGAGAACGAAATTGTCCCGGAGTGAGTTCCGAGATCGAACGTGGCACTTCGTTGCCCTCGCCGAACGTGGCGATGCGCTGTTCCACGCCGTCCTCGTAAATCTTGAAATCCCAAGGCCGCAAGCCGGTTACGTAGTTTCCCTTATTGTCGGTCACCGCCACTTGCAGCAAAACCATGTCCACTTCGACGCGAAACACCGGGCTTTCGGAGCCGTCCTGGCCCGGAGCCGGCGCTGTGCAGCAGAGCCAAAGCAAGCCCAGTAAAGAGGTTCGCAACAGGGTTTGTTTTCGCATAACCGCCTTCACAGTTCCTTTCGAGAATCTCGCGACCAGATAGTCCAAACCTTTGACCGCTCTCCGCGCCGGGCCTATCGCTCCCGCTGCGCCGCCACCGGATTGCCGGTGTCGGTTTTCCCGAGGCGGAACTCCTCTCCCGTTTCCCGCAGGGCGCGCAGCACCGCAAACCAGTCTTCCAGGTGGGTGGCGAAAATTTTCTCCACCATGCGATGCGTCAGGTCAGGGACCAGCTCGTTCAAGGCGGCCGGATGGTAACCGCGCTCCGCCGCCAGGCGCGCCCAGTAGAGGTTGCTGGATTCCCAGGATTCGGCCATCAGACGGCTGGAATACCCCAGAAACGTCGGCAGCGGTTTCATCTCCAGCAGTTCGCGCGCGTAGGTGCTGGCAAAGCGGGGGTGAGGAACCCCAAAATCCCTCGATATTTTTGCCAGGCTGACGTCCTCCGGCGACCGCTGGCGCAATTCGCGTAACCGGGCGCTCGCCGTGCCGGCCCGGGCGGCTTCCTCCGGGGATTCGTGGAAAAACTCCGCCCCCAGGAAGAAGATCTCCGAAGGCATCAACTCCTGAAGAGCTTCCTCCGCGCGTCCGGCGCGCAGATGGCCTTCCACCACCGCTTCCCGGCGGGGAAGCATGTAATCGCTCAATCGGGCCACCACCATTTCCCGCAGATCCTCGCGTTGCGCGGCGGCGGCCAGCAACTCCTCGCCGAGTTGCTGGTAAAGGGCCACCGCCTGCAACTCGGCCGGCGTTACATCCCACCACCGCGGCAGGATGGAGCTGGTCAGCATGGTGGGCACCAGGTCCGCCCAGATCAAGGACTGCACATTTTCTGGAACAATGAAGTCCTGCTCCACTTGGGCCAGCACGTACGGCAGATCGCTGATGGATCCTGCCAAATGCGCTCCTCCGCTGGCGGACCACCCGCGCCCCAGCACGCGGGGCGTTTGCCAGACCTCATCGCCTTTCAGGGTCATCAGGCCGGAAAAATTGTGGGAGCGAACAAAGAGCGGGTTGTACCGAATCATTTGCGCTCCCGGCGGCTCATAATACGCATAGTTCAGCCCCACCAGCACATCGCGCAGGAAGGGCGTGAGGATGCCGCGCGCTTCTTCAAGATCCTCGGCGGAAAGGTTGGGCTTGGCCAGCTCTTTGGCCAGATCCCGGCGCATCTGCAAACTGGAATGGGGATTGTGCTGCAACCCGGAGGCCCATTCGCTGCGCTCCCGGTTGGTGAAGATGGGCAGCGGCATCTCGAAGGCGTCCAGTTCCGCCGCCCGCCGGATCAGCGCATCACTGGCCGGCTTGCCCTGCGCCATCTCCCGCAAACCATCGCCGAGTTCCAGCAGGGTGTTCAACGAGACCAGCCGCTGGCTCTCCAACACCCCGGTGATCTGATCCGCGATTTTGCGATGCACCTGGACGGCCTGCGGATGAGTCTGCGGCGGTCCAGCCAGCATCTGGATCAGGCCGGTTTGGGTGATCGGACCGCTGCCCCCGGCCGCCTGCCAGACGGACTGCAACGCCGCCCGGCTGGCGTCGTGCAGTTGCGCCGCAGTTTGCAAGCCGGAATAGAGAGTCAACACCTGCTGGTAGGTGGAGTTCCAATTCGCCGCCGGAATCTGGCCCTGGCGAGCCAGAATCTGCCACATGCCGACGATGGCCTGAAACAGCCCCAGCGCGTTGGCGCGAACCGCCTTGTCCCGAATCCCGTCAATGGCCCCGGCCGTGGCCAGGAACCGCGTGATGGAGGAGTCGTCTAATTGGCTAAATTCGGTGAACAGCAGGTACTGGTCCCGGTAGCGCGAGAACTTGTCCGCCATTTCCCGCACGGTGGCGGCGCCCAGATAGCGCCCCGGGCCGCGCTGCCGGTCCACTTCCGTCAGCAGCAGATAGATTTGCAGCGGCCCGTCGGCGCTGGGGACGCGCGACAGATTCATCATGGCTTCCAGCAGTTGTTCGGGTTGTCGCCAGCCGTTCGATTTCTTGGCCCAGTCGCGCACGGCGCGGTTGTCGCTTTTGCGCCGGAAAATTTCCTTCCAGACCTCCAGATTGCCGGGCACGTGGGGCTTGCCGTTGGCGTCCAGCAGCAGGCGGGACGTCAGCAGATAGAGGCTGGCGGTGGGACGGAAGACGGAGCGCGCCGGGCTGGGCTCGATCTGGTCGCCGCGGAGCGCTTCGTAATAGCGTTTTAACCGGCCCGGATCGTCAAAATAGGCGCGCTGCTTTCGGGGGACGTACCACAAGGCGTCGAAATAGGCGGCCAGCCAGCCGCCGTCTTTCGTGAGGAGCCGGATCAGGAATTGAGCCGGGGACGCGGGACTGACTCCCACCAGTTCCGTCCAGCCCTGTTCCGCCGCCGCGCCTCCCGGCACCAGCACCTTGCCGTTGCGCACCGCCAGATGGCCGCCGTAAAAGTCCAGAATCGGCGCGACATCCACCAATTGCCGCAAGCCAGGCGATTCCCGCAGCATCATGGCGGCGTTATGATCCAGCCGCGAGACCGCCCAATACAGCCGCGCCAGAGAGGGATCCTCCAGCAGCGCATCCACCATATTTTTGTCCGTCCAGGCCCAGTCCTTCTGGGAGAACAGAACGGGAACGGAGGAATTGCCGAAGGGATATTCAAACACCGTGCCGTTGCGGAGATGCTCTTCCAGGTCCGCCAGCGGGAAGCCGGAATCCACCGTCAGGAAGGCTCTCTCCGGGTCGGCCGTTTCCAGGGAGGCCTCCGACCCGCAACCGGTTCGCAGCCGGTAGCCGAGGATCTGCAACAGCGGTCCAGCCTCCTCGCAGCTTTTCACGCGAATATAGCCCTGCTCGTCCGCCAAGGATTGCAGTTCCCGGGCGTGATCCAGATAAGCATCCAGCAGCTTGAGGAACTCGGTCGGCCGGCGCCCGTTGCCCGGCCCGTGATGATAGCCGTCGATCACCACGTTGCGGGCCAGGAAGGGGAGCAGTTCTTCGGCGGAGGCCTTCCGGCTGATCGCGGCGATCCGCTGAAACATGCTCAGGGGGCCCGGAATGGTAACAACCGCTGCGCCGGACGCCTCGGCCGGCGCCCCGGAACGAACCAGGCGTTGCGGTTCTGCGGGCAGTTGCGGCGGGGCGGCCCCGAGGGCCGTGGCGATCGTTCCCACAATCCAAGAAAAGAGAGCCATCCTGCATCGTGCGACGAGGCCGGATTTAC
>DATMAF010000281.1:0-4060 GCA_035560315.1 Terriglobia bacterium
CACCGAGGCCGGATTGCTGTAGCCGACCCCCACCGAGCCGGACTGGCCGATGTGGTGGTAGTACTTTTCAAATCTCCAGAGCTTCCAGGCCCAGTCGCTCATGCCGTCGCTGCGGGAGACCAGCGACCAGTCTTTGTTCTTGATCTGCGCCCACAACTCGGCCGCGATCCGCGCCGTGCTGAGCGGACGGTCATCCCAGCCGTGCGCGGCCAGCGCGCGGTCGCGTTCCCGGGCCCGCCGGCTGCGGTCCTCCAGCCGGGTGCGCCGCGCCTCGGCGGCCCTCTTGCGGTCCGCCGTCATCAGCCGCTTGACGGCTTCGATCAGCGCCGGAAGCGTCGCCTCGGCGTCGGCCGCAAGGGCGACGTCGGCCTCCTGGTAGCGGCCGAAATGCCAGTAGTTGCTCCGCGTAAAAAGATCAAAGGAGGTGATGCTGAGAAGCTTTGCCCCGGGTTTGAGCCGGGAGCGCGAAAGCAAGGGATGTTCCAGGGCCAGCACCACGTCGGCATCCCGCAACACGCTTTCCTCCTGGCTGAGCGGGTGCCGCGACGGGAAGTTCATGCGCTGGATGGTGTCGACGACGCCGGCCTGCAAGAGTTCGGCCAGTTCGATAATGTACCGCAGGCCAGCCTCCGTGCGGGCGGCGCGCTCCACAGCCAGCACCGGAAACTCTGCGTTGACCAGCAGTTTGGCAACTTCCGCCACCGCCCCGGAGTCGCCTTGCGGCGGGCTGTTGGGAACGTACTTGGGAACGCGCAGGCGCGTGCCGGGGGGGATGCGCTCCTCCTGCAACCGCTTATCCACCGAGAGCACCACCGGCATCATCGGGGGCGTCATGGCGACGGCATAGGCGCGCACGGCGGATTCGGCAAAGTGGCTGAGCGAGATCGGCTGGTCGTCCCACTTGGTAAAGTCGCGCACCATGGAGGCCGGGTCCTGCACGCTTCTGGAATTGCGGCTCTCCAGCCCGTTGCCGAGCAGCAGGTACACCGGCACCCGGTCGCAAAAGGCGCTGTAGACCGCCATGGCGGCGTGCTGGAGCCCCACCGAGCTGTAGATGAGCGCGGCCAGCGGCTTGCCCTCAATTTTAAAATACCCATGCGCCAGGGCTACGGCGATCTCTTCGTGCAGACAGGTGATCAGTTCCGGGTTGCGGTTTCCGGTGTAATTGATGATGGATTCCTGAAGACCGCCGGAATCCGAGTGCGGATTGATGGTGACATAGTCGAAGCCCAGCGGCTGGAGGACGTCCATCATGAAATCCGAGCCGTACTTCTCGCCGCTGACGGCATCCGTCGGCGGCGAGGCCGCCGCGGTCTCCACGCTGGCCCGCTCAATTTGTTGGGCCGGAAGGGCCTGCGCCCCCGCGACCAGCGCCGCTCCGCTGCCGGCGGCAACTTTCAGGAAGCTGCGTCGATCAAACCAGTTCTTTTCCGGCTGTTCCATGGGACAGTCACCTCCAAATGACGCGCGCAGACCGCCCCACCGCGCCCTGGTCATTGCAAAGTATGCGGTCCACCCGCTCGCCTTCCTGCGCTTGGCAGTATACACCGGAATGGCTCGGAGGGAGCCCTTCCATTCACAAGCCCGCATTCAGCCACGAAGTGGAGGTTGAGCGCGCTGCCTTTTGCTTGACTGGCAAGTAGTCCCGGTTGGTGCCTAAGAAGACATCAATGATCCGGCTTCCCAACACCGGCGCTTTTCCTGGTTTCACCTGAGCCGGCTCCCCAGAGGTCCGTTTCCCGGCCTCTCCCGAACCATTACGAACCCACGAACGCCTGAATTTCTCCGGCTGCGGATGCGTGTTCGCGTATGGAATGCCTCTGCGTGCAGACGACTCGTGCCAGGGGCGCCCTGTGAGGAGGAACCGAACGCCCGCACGCTTAACCACGACGACGAAATGCGTTTCTTCCTCCTGTTGGGAGGCAGTTTGGAACTGCTCGGCGACCTGCTTTCCGCCTGGCCGGCGGGTGGGTGCGGCGTCCATCCTGGCCACTGCGCGGGGAATCCCTCCGCGGCCGGGCCGTCGCCGGGTCATTCGGAATCGCTGCGGGATTTTTGATAGTGCTGGCGGATGGCCTGTTGCAGGCGTTCCCGGAGACTTTGCGGCAAGGGAACCGGCTCGCAGCCGCGGACAATCTGTATGGTCAGGCGGGTGGTATCAATGATCACGCGGCACTCCGGGCAACAGCCGATATGTTCCTCCAGGTCTCGCCGCAGCGCCTCGTCCAGCTCGTTGTCCAGGTAGTTGGATAATTCCAGGATCGCTTTCTTGCAGGGAATCATGCGTGACTACCTCGCCGGAAATGTTTGCTCAGCTTCTCGCGCAATTGCAGCCGGGCGCGCAGCAGGCGCGACTTGACAGCCGGGACGGACAGTTGCAGCAGTTCCGCGGTTTCTTCCGTGGAAAGCTGCTCGATGTCGCGCAGCACGAAGACGGTGCGGTAGATGGGGGGAAGCGACTGCACGGCCCGGTCCAGAATCTGGCGCAGTTCCTGCTGCTCGTACTTCTGCTCCGGGTTGTCGTCCCAGACGCCGTGGTCGCGGGGCAGGAAGTTGTCGTCCGTTTCCAGGGGCTCATCGAGCGAGAGGGTAGGATGCGCCCTGCGTTTGCGCAGCCGCATCAGCGATTCGTTCACGGCAATGCGCACCAGCCAGGTGTAGAATTGCGCATCTCCCTGGAACTGGGAGAGACGGGAAAACGCTTTGAGAAAGCTGTCCTGCAAGGCGTCCTCGGCGTCCTCGCGGTTACCCGTGATGTGCTGCGTCAGGCGGAAAATTTTCCGCTCATGGCGGCTGACGAGTTCGTCAAAGGCCTCCAGGCGGCCGGACTTGGCCTGCTCGACCAGTTCGAGGTCGGTCATCGTCGCGGCGCCGTTGGCTGCTGCCATCGCTTCGTATGCCTTTGCGGACCTGACGTCCAGCCTTCCCCCTGCGATTCCGATCACCGAATCCATTGTGCCTGTTTCATTGGATGCCTGGCAAGGAATTCCGTTGCGGGCTTGGTTGCTATGCTGCGGGCCAGGAACTAACCGTCAACCCCGCCGCGGCTCCTGCCGCCAGCACCTTCCAAAAGCGGATCTGGAAGCGCTCCAGGGCAACGACGGATGCGACGAACAGCAGCATCGGCAGGGGGCCGGTGAGCGCCGTGCGGGATAGCGGCAGGCAAGCGCCCAAAATGGCTCCCACCGCAGCGGCGTTGACTCCTTGAACGACCGTCTGGAGGCGCGGAGATTGCCGCCAGCGCTCCAGCAGGAGGGCGCCGAGCAATACGAAGACAAACGAGGGCAGAAAGATCGCCACGGTGGCGATCAGCGCGCCCAGAAACCCGGCAACCTTGTAGCCGATGAAGGCCGCGCTGATTAGCACCGGGCCGGGGGTTACCTGCCCCAGGGCCAGGCCGTCGAAGAATTCCTGGTGAGTCAGCCATTGGAGACGGCCGACCACGTCCTGCTCCAGGAGCGGGACGATGACCAATCCGCCTCCAAAGAGCAGCGCGCCGGCTTTGAAGAAATACCAAGCCAGGGGCGCCAGAATCGTCGGCGGAGGGATCGCCCGGACGCGCGCAGCGCCGCCTGGCTGGCGCGGGCCAGCCAGCAGCAGAGCCAGCAGGCCGGCCATGGCAAATACCGCCACGATATTGACCGCAAACAGTCCGATTCCGGCGGCGCTGGCCGCAGCGATCCCGGCCAACGGTTTCCCGCGAGCGGCAGAGCGCGCCAGGGAGCAGCCGGAGAGCACAATCATGGCCAGCACCACCGGATTCATGCCATAAAAGAGACCTTGCACGGCCGGGACGCCGCCGAGGCGAAAATACATCCACGACAGGGCCAGCATCAGCAGAAAGGCCGGCAGTATGAATGCGCCGCCGCTGAGGATGGCGCCCCGCGCTTTGTGCGTGCGGTAGCCGATGTAGATTGCCAACTGCGTGGAGACTGGGCCGGGCAAAACCTGGGAGATCGTGAACCCTTCCAGGAACTGGCGGTGGGTAACCCAGCGGCGCTTCTCCAGAAGTTCCTGTTGCAGCAAAGCCACGTGCGCCAACGGCCCGCCGAAACCGATC
>DATMAF010000282.1:0-6093 GCA_035560315.1 Terriglobia bacterium
GCCCAAGGATCACTGGGATCGCGTCTCGGCGCAGGGGGACATTCGGCCGATGCGCAACAACCCCTCGGCAATGGATGAAATGAAAGCGCTGCTCAAAACGCGGGAGCCGCTTTATGCCCAGGCCGAGATCACCGTCGACACCTCCAAGCACTCTCCCGAAGAGAGCGTCGCGCTGATTCGCGAGGCCCTGGCGGATTCCTGGCGCGGCGCGAGCGGCTCCCGGACATCCAAGACCGCCGCCAGCCACGCGGTTGGCGGCCGGTAAGGCCGGCGCCGCTCCGCCGCCAGGCTTGCCGCACGGCCACGCCGCGGATTACTTTGCCGCCCCGTCCTCTGGCGCGGCGGCATAGCGCCCCCGGAAATCGTTCCAGCGAATCCGCAGCAGATCGCCAGCCATGCGGAGGCCATCGCGCAGCAGGCGGATTTTGGTGCCCTCCGCATGGGACCAGTGCACGGGCACCTCCAGCGTGCGGTAGCCGAATTTCCTGGCCAGGTACAAGATCTCCGCGTCGAACCCGAAGCCATCCAGAGTCTGGAGCGCAAACAGCCGCCGCGCCGCTTCCCGCCGGAAGGCCTTGAAGCCGCACTGGGTATCGCGGAAGGGCAGGCCGGTGACCAACCGCAGCCACCAGTTGAACAGGCTTCCGGCCAACTCCCGCCGCCGGGACTGATGCACCTGAATCCAATCCCGCCGCAGGGCGCGCGAGCCGATCACCACATCGTAGCCGCGGGGCATCGGCTCCAGGAGGCGCGCGGCTTCTTCGATGGGAGCCGAGAGGTCCGCATCGCTGAACAGCAGGTATTCCCCCTGCGCCGCCAGCATCCCGTGGCGCACCGCGCAGCCTTTGCCGTGATTGCGCTCGTGCCGCAGTAGCCGGGCATCGGGGAAGTCGCGGCAGATGGCGGCGATCAGATCCGCCGAGCCGTCCGTGGAGCCGTCGTCCACCACGACCAGCTCGCAGCGTTCCGGCCGGCCGCGGAGATAGGCAAGGACTTGGGAAACGGTCTGAGGGATGCGGGCGCTCTCGTTGTAAACGGGGATCACCACGCTCAGGAAGACCGGGGCGGTGCGCGGAGCTTCCATCAGCGCGGCGCGCTCCCCCGCTGGCGCCACCAGACCCAACCGGCAAACGCGAACGTGCCTGCGAACGCCAGTCCCGAAAGCAAGGCCCCTTGCAGGACCGACCGCGGGCGGTAAACCATCACCACGCGGCTGCGTCCCGCCTCGACCACCACGCCCCGCAGCAGACTATCCACCTTGTGAATCGGAACCGGCTGTCCGTTCACTGTGGCGATCCAGCCGGGATAATGTATCTCGCTGAAAACCACCAGGCCGCGAGCGGCCGCCTGCACCTCGGCCTCCAGCCGGTTGGGCTGGTAGAGGGTGTAGGCCACCGTCTCGGGCTGCGTCCCGGCGGGTTCCAGCTCCACCCCCAGCGGCTCTTTCACAAAGGCGGATTGCAGCGGGTCAAACCATGGCTCCTTCATCCGCCGCCGCACTCGTTTCTCGGACGGCTCGACCACCGCTTGGTGCACAATCCAAGCGCGGGGACAGGATTTGGGCTGTTCATAAACCCGCCAGCGGCCGGATTGAAACACCAGCCGTCCTTCCATCTCCCGATCCGGCGCCACCCGATAGCGGAGATTGACCAGGCAAGGGCCATGAACGCTTCCCCCCCACACCTCGACGTAATCGATCATGGTGGTAGCCGCCTGGCCTCCGGTTGTCTGGACGGCATACATATCGCCGAGGTTGAGATGCAGCGGGCGCTCCCCTTCAATCTGCACCCGGAACATGCCGGGCTGGGAATGAAAAAAATCCGCCAGGGGCTTGGCTTCCACCAGGTTTTCATAATGGTCATTGTCGGAGCGCGCTTCCCAGGCCCGGTTCCGGATGATCCAGTTGAACGAATATAGATCCCACAAAACGAATCCCACCAAGAGCGCGGCGGCGGCGGCCGACCGCCGCCCCGCGGAAAAATACGCCAGCAAAGCCCAACTGCCTGCCAGCATCAGCAGGGAGAAGTAATGCCACTCGTAGACCGGCGGCTGATCGTATACGGCGGGGATTCCCAGCCCCACCAATACGACCAGGACGCCGGTTCCCAAGGCGCGACACAGCCACCGAAGCCGGCGGTGAAAGGCGGCCTCCGGCTCTAGCAACCCCTGCGCGCCATAGCCGGCCAGAATGGCGATGGCAAAATGCGTCAGATAGATGAACCGGCCCGGTTCCCGGAGCTTGTCCAGCAGGGGGAGCACGTAAAGCACTCCATGCAACAGAGAGTACGGCCCCAAGGAATACACCAGAGCCAGCACGCCCAGACCGCCCAAATACTTCACCAAAGACCGCCGGCCATACTGCCAGGCGCCAAGGATGGCCAGCAAAAAAGGCAACACTCCGATGTAGGTTGAAATTTCCGCCGGAGAGACCCCGGCGGCGCCGAACAGGAATCCGAACAGCGCCCGGGGGGGCTCATAGTAGTTTTCCGTGAGCAGCTTGTAGCGGATCTTTTGCAGGGCGGTTCCGCCCGAACCCCACCGGTAGACATAGGGTGCGTATTCGAGGGAAGGCAAAAACTGTATCCCTGCGGCGGCGAATGTGACAACACCGACCGTGAGGATCACCACCACGGCGCGGCCCGCCCGGCCGGTGCGGGCGGACACAGGACCAGCGTCCCAGGGACGCACGCTCCAGTAGCACGCCGCCGAGACAATCACGATCGTATCCATGACCGCGGCGTGCATTCCGCCGGCCAGCAGCGTCATGGAAAGCGCCAGTCCAGCCAGCGCGGAGTAGAGCACCGCCCGCTGTCCCGAGTCGGCGCGCAGGGCCCGGAACACCAGCAGCAGAACCAGCGGCAGCCAGAGGGCGCTGTCCCACAGTTGATGGCCCCAGACGTTGCCCACAAAGCCGCCCAGCGCAAAACAAAGCCCTGCAATCATGGCCGCCAGGCGGTTCCGGACGCCGGCTTCGATCGCAAAGAAATACATAAAGACCGCGGCAAGCCAGTGGGAGAAGGCGTAGTAGGCATTCAGGAGGCGGTCGGAAAGGAGGCCGTCTTGGCCGAGGGGCCAGAGATAGAGCGGGAGCTTCAGGGGATAAAACAGCCCCGGTTGCATCTCGCCAATGTGGCTGCGGCCGGAGAAGGTATAGGGATTCCAGAGCGGCAAAATCCCCTCCTGAATGGCCCGCGCCGCGAACTGATGCCAGGCGTAGCCCTGGTTGGCCGCCTCCCAATCTTCCGTCACGCTGAACTGGCCGGTGAACAGAATTCTCCAATAGAACGCCGCCACAGCGAGCGTCAGCAGGGTCAGCCACTTGCCGTGTCCCGCCATCTCCGTCCATCCACTGCCATGGGAGTTTGCGAGCTCCCCGCCCCGGGCAAACGCCGGCCGCCGGCGCTGCTTAGCGGAAGCGCAGGGTGATCTGAAAGTTTACCCCAATCAACCCGTTCTGGTCGCGGATCGCCACGACGGAAAGCTTCGGCGAAATGTTCCACTCGGCCTGGATGGTCTGCTGCTGCGTGGAGGTTACGTCGGTGATGTATAGAACGCTGATGTCTTCGCCCAGTTGCTGCTCGAGCGCAACGCTGGCGTTCGCGGAGCGCCCGAGGCCGGAAATCTGCGGATCGAGGCGCACCCGCCCGGAGCCGAAGAGGCGATCCAGCCGGCTGCCGATCTGGCTTTGGAGGGCCTGCGAGAGCAGCGCATCGGCGCTGACTTCCGGCAGGGGCTGGTTGGGGGAGGTCTCCAACGACGTCTCCCGCGCTCTGCCCGCCACCAGCAGCGCCAGAATGTCGCTGGTGGGCAGCGGCGGATCGGAGCGGTACGTCACCGTCAGGCGGTCCGGGGGGCCGCTGAAATCCATGGCAATGTCATAGCGCTGCACCCGCGCCTGCACGCTCAAGCTCAGGATCGGTTCGAACCGGAACGGATTCACAAAGGAGATTTCGCCCCGGTTGACGTTATACCGCTTGCCGGCGAACAGAATCTCGCCGCCCAGGATTCCGATCCGTCCCAGCCAGGCCGGCTGCGCCACCGTGCCCTGCATGCGCAGCGCCACATCGGTTTGCAGGTTCCGGGTGGTGAGCGTATCCAGGCGCAGGTCCGCAGCCGAAGTCACTTCCAGACTCAACCGCAGATTGCGCAAAACCTCCGGCAGATCCGCCGGCGCCGGTTCCTCCCGGCCCCGGAGCAGAACGGGTACCAGATCGAACTGTGGGCTGACGGATTGGCGGGTCAGCACGATGCGTCCTTCCAGCAAACTGCTTTGCAGGCTTCCCGTCCAGTTCACGCTGCCATTGACCCAGGTGCTCAGGCCTTCCGGATAACGGACCCGTATGGAGGTGCCTTCCGCCGTCAGATGGAACTGCCAGTCCTCAGCGCCTCCGTAGCGCACGAAACCGGAGAGCCGCACTTGGCCGCTGCCGCTTTCCGCCGTCATGTCCTCCAGGATGCCGCGGGCGCCTTCAAAGACGACTCTGCCGTTGATGTGATCCAGGCCGTTGGGAAAATCCCCGTAGTGCACCGAAGCATCCGTCACGAACAGCCGGCCGCGCCAGAGGGGCTGCCGGATGGTGCCGCCGATCTGGGCGTCCAACTGCACCTGGCCCGCCAGAGCCAAGTCGGAATCCTCCGGGCTCAGCCCCGCCAAATCCATCCGCCCCTGGGCCGTCAAGTGGAGTGCCGGGTCTGCGGCCAGCACGATGGCGCCGGCGGCCTCCAGTTCGGCGCCCGGACCGGCCAGATGCAGTTGTTCCAAGTAGATTCGCCGGTTCTCATACCGGAACGGCACCGGCCCCCGGCTGCGCACCTGCACCTGCCGGAAACTGCCGGCCAGTTCGGCAAGTTCCCCGCGCAGCGTGATCCCGCCCCAGTTTTGGGCGTTCCCCTGCAACCGCGCTTTCCCGCTGAACCGTCCGGCCAGGTCCCGGGGAGGCTCGCGGAAGGCCCGCAGCAAGGGGGGGAGATCCAAATTCTGAAAATCGATCTCGGCGGCCGTGGGAAATGGTTCCTCCAGCCGCGTATCTCCGCTCGCCTGCACCTGCCCGTTCCACATCTGCCCCACGACGGTCCAATGCGCCGAGCCATCGCGGCTCTCCATGTCAAGGGTCAGGTTCCCCGGCTCGGCCAGCCCGAAGCCGAACTCCCGCAACCGGATTTCTCCCCGCAACCGCGGTCGCTTGATATCGCCCGAACCCGAAAGCCGTCCCTCGGCGATGCCGGTAAGCCGTTTGCTGGCGCGTTGCAAGGTCCGGAAAGACGCCAGCGAAATCCCCGAGCCGGTCAAATCAAACTGAAGCTGGCGGGTGCGCTGATGAAATGCGCCGGAGCCGTGAACGAATCCCCCGGATTTCTCCGCGCGGATTGATTCGGCGGTCCAGACTCCGCCGCCATCCAAGCGCAGCACCGCGTTGAGCCGCTCGAACGGCTCCTCGTAGAGAGTTCCGTCGGAGACCGTAAGGGAGCCGCGCCCGGCGGGATTCTGCCGTGTGCCGGAAGCCTCGAAAGAGCCTTGCACGACTCCCCGCAGGGGGTAGTCGGTTCCGGCCAGCCGCTGCAACTCCTCGAGGGGGGTATTGCGGATACGGCCTCGCACCGTAAAGGGGCTATGGCTTCCGTGCCCGCCCGCGCCAAGGCCGAGTTGCAAGTCAAAGCTGATCTGCGCCGTTGCCTTCGACAATTCCCCGGAGCGAATTGTCAGTGTTGCCGCCACGGTGGGAGCGCCGGCCGCCGCAGCTTCGGCCGCCTCGCCCACGCCGGGGAGCCGGCGATACTCCAGCCGCCCGGTGAACTGATCCCAGGAGGAATTTTGATACGCGAAGTCGCGGACGCGGAAATTCCCCGCCAGGCGAGCTTGCCGTATCCCGCCTGTCCACTCCGCTTCCGCGGAGGCGCTCCCTCCCAGGCGCAGCGGCAGGCGCGGGAATGCCCGCCAGACCAGTTGACTCAACGTATCGATGTCCGGGAGCCGGCGGGTGTCCATCACCAGCCGCATCTGCGAATCGTTCGGATCAAACCAGCCCTCGCCGCGCAGGCGGGTGCCCGGCAAATCGATATAACTGCCGTCGCTCTCCAGGCGTTGGCGGGAGG
>DATMAF010000283.1:0-3976 GCA_035560315.1 Terriglobia bacterium
CAAGCAGACCGCCCTGCTGGCCGGCGGCGGGGCGATCGGCACGGTCATCGGCGCGGTGGCCGGCGGCGGGGTGGGATTTTTGCTCGGCTCCAGCGTGGGGGCCGCTGGCGGCGCGGTGCTTCAGATGGTGCGCGGACCGCAGCCCGTGCGCATCCCGGCCGAGTCGCTGATGTTGTTCACGGTGCAGTCGCCGATCCACGTGGAGGTCTCCTATTAACTCCCGCCTGCCGCTGACTGCTGCGCGGGGATCCACCGGCGGCCGGGCGCCCCGCCCCGCGCGGCGCTTCTGTTAGCCGCCGCTGCCTTCCTGCGGCGGTTCTTTGACAGCAGCTTGTTGCCCTCGCGCCGGAGCGCTCCGGCGGCCGCCCCCTCCTTGACGAACCACACCCCGATGATTCAAAATATTTATGTTCCAGGCAGGGATTATTAATTTCTCTTTACTAGTTCCCCGATTCGTGATAAAACCCTACCCTGTTTTGGAAAGCGGGCAGCCAGACGCTGCCCGATTTCAATGTAGCGGAAGCGATGTTCCACCGGGAAACTTGCGGAGCACAGGTGGTTATCCTGCCAGAATGGCTTAGCCCGCGAGTCAGCAACTGAGCGCCCTGCCTGGCGTGAGGGAATGGCGGCTGCCGGGAAGGCACCGGCGGGCTTGCTGGAGGCGGCCAGCGGATGACTGGCTCCGGCGGTGAATGGAACGTGCCGGGGGCAGGCAGCAAACAGGAGGAGGCAACCGATGGCGAGAAAGCGATATGGGCGCATGATCGGGAAAATCATCGTCGGGGTGGTGCTGGCGATCATCGCCTATGCCGGCTTGCAGTATGCCAGCGCCGTGGAGGATATGGAGCGGGCCAGCGCGTTGTACAGCCAGGGGGATCTGGAGGCGGCACTCAACACGTATATGAGCGTGGAGGAGCGGTTGCGGAAGCACGGTGCGTTGCGGCTGATTCCGACCCGCGACCGCCAGAATTTGTTCCTCAACCAGGCCCGGCTGCTCTATGCCATGAAGCAGTACGACCAAGCGGCCGAGAAGCTCGAGAAGGAAGACGACATCACCGGCACCACCACCGATGGCCGCTACTATCTGCTGCGCGGCGAGATCGCCTTTCGGAAGGCCATCACCAACTACCAGCAGTCCGCGAAAAAGGATGTCAGCCTGCTGGAAGAACAATTGCTCGCCTCCGAAGACAGCCTCCGGGAAGCGCTCCGGCTCTCTCCCGATGACTGGGATGCCAAGTACAACTTTGAATTTGTGAGCAACGTCCGGAAATCGCTTTCCGGCTCGGGTCAGGAGAAAGTGAAGCTGCTCGAAGAAGAGGAAAAACCGCAGACCAAGGAACTGCCGCCGGAACTGGCCGGCTAGCTGAGCCGGTCCGCGGCTTCCCGCTGCTTCGAGTGCGGCGCTGCTCCCACTCCGCGGCCGGGAGCGGGAAGCCGGCGGCAACAGCGCTATGATCGACTTTGTCAACCCGCAATATCTCTGGTGGCTGCTGGCCATCCCGCCGCTGCTGCTGTTCTGGGCATTGGGCATCTGGCATCACCGGCGGATGCGCGTCCGGTTCGGAAATCTCGAAAACCTGGAAGAAATCTCGCGGGTCTCCTGGGGCGGTCATGGCTGGTTGCAGGGCATCCTGTTTGCCCTGAGTCTGGCGGGCATGATCCTGGGGCTGGCCTACCCGCAGATGCTGGGCCGGGAGTTGCGCCCGGTTCCCATGCCCACCGACGTCATCTTCATGCTGGATATCTCTCCCTCCATGTTCGCCCGCGACATGGACCCCAGCCGGCTGGGACGGGCCCAGCAGATCATCAATCAATTTATCCTGCACAAGCTGCCGGAAGACCGCTACGCCCTGGTGGCCTTTAATTTCAACAGCATCGTGATGTCCTACCTGACGCGCGATCCGCAGAATATCCTGGTCTATTTTGACTACCTGAACCAGACCGAGGAGCCGGTGATCGGGACCAACATGGGCGCCGCGTTGGTGAGCGGGCTGCGGGTGATCCAGGCCGATGAGCAGGTATATCCGGATCAGGCCAACAAGCGCCGCCGCGTCCTGGTGCTGATATCCGACGGAGATGACAACATCGGGCAGTGGCAGGGGCCGCTGATGGAGGTGATGCGCCGGCGCCTCAAGCTCTATACCTTCGGGCTGGGTTCCGCCAACGGCGCCTACTTCCCGCTGGTCATGGCGCCCACCGGCGAAGTGCTCAAGTGGGCCACCGGCATGACCGGGGAGCGGCTGGTGAGCAAAGCGCAGGCGCGGACGCTCCGCGATCTGGCCGAGAGAACCGGGGCGCGGTTCTACCGCGGCGAGGACAACGGCCAGGTGCAGGCGGCCATCGAGGAGATTCTGGTCAACGGCCGTCCCGTGGCTGGCTATGAGGCCAATCCCACCCGGCGGGACTATTTCTTTTACTTCTTGGCAGCCGCCTTTCTCTGTCTGTTGGGCGGCATTTTCTTGTAGCTGCGGCGCGGGATCGCGAAGGAGGAGTCGCTTTGGAAACGCTTACGGAGATCACCCACGAACAAGCGTGGGAAGTGGTGCACCAGATTGAAGAGCAGGTTCGCAAGGTCGTCATCGGCCAGGACGATCTCATCCGGAAAGTGCTGACCGGTTTGTTTGGACGCATTCCGTATTCCTTTAAGAAGGGCGAAGGCGAGATGGCCGGCTCCGGCCACGTGCTGATGGAGGGCGTGCCGGGCACCGCCAAGACGCTGCTGGTTTCCGCCATCGCCAACACCTTCCGGGCCAAATTCCAGCGCATTCAATTCACGCCGGACATGCTGCCGGCCGACGTGCTGGGCACCCGCATCTTTGACGCCCGCACCGCGGAATTCCGCGTGGAAAAGGGCCCCATCTTCGCCAACATTGTCCTGGCCGACGAAATCAACCGCGCGCCGCAGAAGACCCAGAGCGCGTTGCTGGAAGCCATGCAGGAACGCCAGGTCACGATTGGCGACCAGACCTTTAAGATGGATGACCCGTTTTGGGTGCTGGCGACGCAGAACCCCGTGGAGCAGGAAGGCGTCTTCTCGCTCCCGGAGGCGCAGCTCGACCGCTTCGCCATGATGATCCGGGTGCACTATCCGGCGGCGGAGCACGAAGTCAAGATGCTGCAAACGAAAATGGAAGAGCTGAAGATCACGCCGGTGGCCGACCCGCTGACGGTGGTCAAGATCCGGCACTTGGCCAGCCAGGTGTACGTCGATGACAAAGTGCGCCGCTACATCGTGGCCATCGGCCAGGCGACCCGCACGGATCATCCCAACACGCTGCCGATCGTCAAGGAGATGGTGCAGTACGGCATTTCGCCGCGCTCCTATCACCATCTGCTGGCGATGTCGCGGGCGACGGCGTTCTTCCGCGGCCGCGATTACGTCTCTCCGGCCGATGTGAAATATATCGCCAACGACGTCCTCCACCACCGGCTGGTCCGCACCATCCGGGCCGAGGTGGAAGGCGTCTCCACCGACGAGGTGATCGCGGAAGTGCTGCGCCGCACGCCCATCCCGTAACGCAGGCAAGGAGCTGGAACGTTGCTGCCCCCGGAACTCTCGGAAGAACTCTATTACCTGGAACTGGCCGCCTCGCGCCGCATCCGCAGCTCGCGGTTCGGCCAGAGCCGCAGCCGTTTCCGCGGCACCGGCTATGAGTTCGAGAGCCACTATAAGTACGAGATCGGCGAAGACCTCCGCAAGGTGGACTGGAATGTCTCGGCCCGCATGCAGGAGCTGTACCTCAAGCGCCACTTTGAGGAAAAGGAAGTGGTGGTGTTCCTGGTGGTGGATGTCTCGCGCTCGATGAAATTCTCCACCGCCCGGTGGTCCAAGCGCATCCGCACGGTCCAGGTGGCGGCGACGCTGGGCTTTTCGGCGGCCTCCGACAACTGCCACCTGGGGTTCATGGCCTTCAGCGACAAGGTGGAGGCCTACGAGCCGCCGCGCAAGGGCCAGGGCCACGTCTGGCGCATCATC
>DATMAF010000284.1:0-6693 GCA_035560315.1 Terriglobia bacterium
CGAAGCGAAGCTCACCGGTATCCGAACCGCTCCGGCGCTCACCTGGAGGGGAGCCAGCCGTTCGCGCACCAGGCGAACCTGCTCGGGGTCGCCGTTTGGGAACAGGATCAGAAACTCGTCTCCTCCCACGCGCGCGGCAACATCGGACTGCCGCACCGATTGCTGAATCCGCCGCGCAAATTCCTGTAAAACGAGGTCTCCGACCGCATGGCCATAGCGGTCGTTGATCGCCTTGAGATTGTTGAGGTCAAGGCTTAGAAGAATGACCGGAGAGTTTTGGCGCTGGGAACGGGATAGCTCTTCGGCCAGGCGCCGCTGCGCCACCCTGCGGTTATACAAACCCGTGAGCGGGTCGCAAAGCGCCCACTGTCGCAGTTCCGCTTCCAGAGCCGCTTGCTCCGCCAGCCGGCGGCGGAACCGCACAATCAGAAAGTACTGGTAGGCGGACACCAGCCCGCATCCCAGAACCGAAAGCGGCAGCCACGCCGGTTGGTCGCTTAGGGGATTCTGAAATCGGCCCGCGGCTGCCACCCAGTTCAGGACAGCAGCGGCAAGAAGCAACAGCGCAGCCAGGCACATGGCCCCGCACCAGTCCATTCTTCGATGGCATTCCGATTCCTTTGTGGATAACGGCACTGCGCTGCCTCCCTTAAATGGCCTCAACAGGATGTCGCGAGGCCGGTGCCCCTGGCGCTGCCAGAGAGCCGTTCAGCAGGTCCACAAGCACGAGCCATGCCGCCGGTCGCATGGCGATGCCATTCGAATAATTGATTATAAATGAATAACATACAGGATAAGCACGGGCGCCCGCAGCGCAGCAGGAGGTATTCCTTGCCGGTCGCAGCGCGGTTGGTGGCAACTTTTGCCGAGGCAAAGAAAAATCGATAAACGACATAGTATTCCTAGAACTGTTTAATAGTTAGGCTCACGAACTCAAAATCTTGACATCCCTGCTGCATACCAGCCTCTACTCCGCGTAGACTCTGCAATTTAGATGTGTGGTTGGAAGGATAGATGGGGGACAGCGGAAGCAACCCGTGCGGTTGCAGATCGGGTTCGCCTTCGGCCAAGAAACCTGCGGCAAACAATGGGACGGACGGAGAGGGGGCTCTGGGACCGCCCTGGGAACCTATGCGCATTCTGATCGCTGAAGACGACAGCGCGGTAAGCCGCTTTCTGCGCAAGGGGTTGGAAGCGGAACATTACGCCGTGGATGTGAGCTCCGATGGCGAGGAAGCGGCTCGCGCCGCCCAGGAATACGACTACGACCTGATGATCCTGGATTTGAACATCCCCAAGCTGGACGGCTTGCACGTGTTGCGACAGGTGCGCGCCCGGAACAGGTCCTTGCCGATTCTCATTCTCTCTTCACGAAATAAGGTGGAGGACCGAACGACCGGCCTGGATCACGGCGCCGATGATTATCTGGTCAAGCCATTTTCTTTTCAGGAACTGGCGGCGCGGGTGCGCGCCTTGTTACGGCGCGGGCGTCGTCCGGTGGAGCCGGTTTTGCGGTATGCCGATCTGGAGATCAACCGCGCGGAACGCACGGTCCGGCGCGGCGACCGGCTCATCGAGCTGACCTCCAAAGAATTTGCGCTGCTCGAATACCTGCTGCGCAACGCCGGCCGGGCGGTGAGCCGCACGCTCATTATCGAGCATGTGTGGAGCATGTCGTTCGACACCATGACCAACGTGGTGGATGTTTACATCAATTACCTGCGCAAAAAAGTGGACGAGGGATTCGATTCCAAGCTCATCCACACCATCCGGGGCGTCGGTTACCGGCTTGGAGGCGAACCGGAAGCATGAACCTGCCAGTTCCCCCCGCGACCGGTTCGGCTCGGTTGAGCTCTTCCCCCCCGGCGGCACGACCCCTCTGCCGTCGCTATGACCTGTGCGGCGATTGCCTGCACACCTTGAGCCAGCCTCTCACGGCAGCCTGGGGATCTCTGGAACTGCTGCTGGCGCAGCCCCAGCATTCCTCGGAGGCTCTCTGGGAACGCCTCCAGGAAGCGCTGGAAGAGTTGCGCGCCCTGACGGAATGGATTCGCGTGCTGGGCGATGTGGCCGAAGAGCAGAGAGTTTCTCCTCCGGCGGCCGTTGTTGCGCTGAATGAAACGCTTCCGGCGGCGTTCGAAGTGCTGCGACGTTCTCTCGAGGGCTGGCAATTGCGCCTGGAGACGGTTTCTGGGGAGACCGTCCGTGTCGCCATCAGCCCGGAACTGGTAACCCGGGCGCTGTTCTTTCTTTTGCACGACGCCTTCGGAGATGCTGCGGGAACCCCCGCGGCCGTGATTTCGCTGCGGCGGTCCGAGGATGCGGCCGAAATTGTAGTCGCTGGCGAGAGTCCGGCGCTGGCCGCCGAGCCGGAAGAGGTGCTGTTCAATCCGTTTTACGGCCGCCGGCGCGTTGCCAGGCGGGGACGCCGCGGGGGGTTTGGACTGGCGGTCGCCAAGCGCATCATCGAATCCCATCACGGCCTCATCCGGGCGCAATTCCTGGAGTCGAATCGCCTGTGCTTTCACATCCGCCTGCCGCTCGCGCCCGGCAACGGCTCCCTCCCGCCGGGAGCGTCGCAGCCGCCGGCGTGCTTTCTTCCCGCCCCTGCCTCCGGCGAGGACGGATCTCCCAAGACGCTTAGAAAGATTTAATGTCCACCTAATCGATTTCTAATCCTTGCTTGCGATGATGGTCGGCGCAGGAGGACAGGAATCGACATGCAGCAGCTCATCCACAAGGAACAGGGAAGCATTCTCATCGCGACCGCCAGCGAGGAATTCCGATGCCGGATTGAGGCGGCGGCGGATGCCGCGGGCTACGCGGTCGCGGAGCGTTCCGGGGGGGCGGGCGTGCTGGCGGCCCTGGAAGAGGAGGATTGCCAGGGAGTGGCGATGGATAGCTGGCTGCCGGACCTGGAGGCGAGCGAAGTGGTCCAGATGATCCGCGCCGTCCACCCGGAGGTCGAGATCGTCCTGCGCGATATCGAGACCGGAGAGTTGTCGGCGCCGTTTCACCGGCCGGGTTCCGCCTGGCTGCAAGGGCTGCTGGCGGAGAGTTCTCCGCCTCCCGGTTGCGGGCAAGAGAAACACTCCGCCGCGGCGCTCCCTCGGGGAGATTCCTGCGAAACGCTGTGCGCCGCCGTGCCGTCGCTGCCGGGGATGATTGGCCGCAGCGCCGCAATGCTGCGCATCTATCGCCTGGTGCGGTTGGTCAGCCCGCGCGCCACCACCGTCCTGGTAACCGGCGAGTCGGGCACCGGCAAGGAGTTGGTGGCCAGCGCCATTCACGCCCTCAGCCCGCGCGCGGGCCGGCCTTTTGTGGTGGTCAACTGCGCGGCGATCCCCGAGACGCTGCTGGAGGCGGAGTTGTTTGGCCACAGCAAGGGCGCCTTCTCCGGCGCCGCCCACGCCCGGATCGGGCGCATCCAAGCCGCCAGCGGCGGCACGTTGTTTCTGGATGAAATCGGGGAACTGCCCCCCGCCATGCAGCCCAAACTGCTGCGCTTCCTGCAATCGGGCGAGATTCAGCGGCTCGGCGCCAATGAAACCATTCGGGTCGATGTGCGGGTGGTGGCCGCCACCAACGCCAAGCTGGCGGAGCGCGTGGCCCAAGGCTCCTTCCGCGAGGATCTGTACTATCGCCTGGCGGTCTTTCCCATCGAGCTAGAACCGCTCCGGGAGCGCCCGGAGGACATTCTGCCGCTGGCCGGCCACTTCCTGGACTCCTTGTGCCGGGAGGCGGGGATGCCTCCCAAGCGGCTGGCTCCGGACGCCGGCCGATTCCTGGAGCAGTATCCCTGGCCTGGCAACGTCCGCGAATTGCGGCAGGCGATCGAGCGGGCCTTTATCCTGTCGGAACAGGAGCCGGTGGTGGGGCTGCCGCACCTGTGGTTTCCTTCCCCGGGATCATTAAAAATTTCTTAGAATCCGCCGCCGCCGGTTGGCACGCTTCGTGCAGTATGCGGGTGCCGATGGCGAATCTTTCCCTAACCCGGCAAAAAGTTTCTATGAGTGCTCCAGAGCCCTATCCTTCTCCGCGCTCGCTTGCCAGAGCATTCGCCTCGTTTCAGGAAGCGGCGGTCTCGCTGGAGAGTTCCTACGCGCAGTTGCAAACGGAAATCGCCGCGCTGCGCCGGGAGTTGCAGGAGCGCAACCTGGACCTGGCGCAAAGCCTGCAAGAGAACGAGCGCATCCGCGATTACCTGGCCCGCATTTTGGAAGCGCTGCCCTGCGGCGTGCTGGTCATTGATGGGGATGGCAGGGTGCGCATCGAGAACGCCGCCGCGCAGCGGTTGCTGGGGGTGGCGCCGGAGATGACCGCCCTGCAAGTGCCGGAACGCGTGCGTTGCGCAACTCCGGGGTGCGAGCAGCCCTGGCCAGAGGAGGGCTGGAAGGGGGGCTGCGATCTGGCCGTGACCCGGGCGTTGCTGCCCGGCTCGAACGGCTCGCGCGAAGATTCGGTCCTGATCTTGCGGGACGTCAGCGATGAAAAGCGCCTGGAGCGGGAGCGGGAAGCCGCGCGGCGGGTGCAGGCGCTGGCGGAAATGTCGATGCTGCTGGCGCATGAGATTCGCAATCCCCTGGCCAGCTTGGAGCTGTTCGCCGGCTTGCTGGCGGAGGCTACCGCCGGACAGCCAGAGCCCCGCCGCTGGGTCGACCATCTGCAAGCGGGCCTGCGCGCCTTGGGAGCAACGGTGAACAATGTGCTGCAATACCATCACCAGGCGCCGTTGCAACTGGCGCCGGTCAACCTGCGCGGCCTGCTGCAAGAAATCGTGGAGTTTCTCTCCCCCCTGGCCCGGCAGCGCGGCATGAGCGTGGAAGTGGCCGAATGCCACGACGCGGTTTTCCTGCAAGCCGACTCGCACCGCCTGCGCCAGGTGTTCCTGAATCTGCTCTTGAATTCCCTGCGCGTCATGCCGGAGGGCGGAGCCGTCCGCATCACCGGCCGGCTGGCCCCGGAAGGCTCCGGCGGGCGCATCGAGATTCTGATCCAGGATCAAGGGCCGGGCATCGATCCGGAAAAGCTCCCGCGCATTTTCGAGCCGGGCTACAGCACCCATCCCGGCAGTCCGGGCTTGGGGCTGGCGGTTTCCAAGAAAATTGTCGAGCAACACGGAGGCCGCATCTCCGTGTGCAGCATTCCGGGGCAGGGAACCACCTTCCGCCTGGAATTTCCTGCTGCAGGAGGGGCGCAATGAATCAGGTTCTGGTTGTCGATGATGAGGCCGCCATCCGGGAGGCGCTGGAGGCCAATTTCCGCCGCGGGGGATGGAACGTGGTCACCGCCAGCGGCGCCAGCGAGGCGCTGTTCCGCTTCCGGCAACAACCCTGCCCGCTGGTCATCACCGACATGCGCATGCCGGATGGCGACGGCTTGCAGGTCATGGAAGGCGTGCGCGCCCTGGCGCCGCAGACCGCCGTCATCTTTCTGACCGCGTTTGGCAACGTCCCGGAGGCCGTGGCAGCGATGAAGGAGGGCGCCTGCGATTACCTGGAAAAGCCGGTGTCCTTCGACCGCCTGCAAGCCGCCGCGCAGCGGGTGCTGGCCAGCGGCCTTGCCGATGAGAAAAAATCTCGCGGGCTGCTGGTGGGCCGCTCTCCCGCGCTGCGCTCCGCCATCCAGAGAGCCATGCAGGCGGCCGGCACGGATGTGGATGTTCTGATCCAGGCGGAGAGCGGCACCGGCAAAGAACTGTTTGCGAAGTTGATTCACCACTCCAGCGCCCGCCGCCACGGCCCGTTTGTGGCCGTCAATTGCGCCGCCTTTCCGGACACCCTGCTCGAGAGCGAGCTCTATGGCCACCAGCGCGGCGCCTTCACCGGAGCGACCGCCGCCAAACCGGGCAAGTTTGAGCTGGCCAGCGGCGGCACGCTGCTGCTCGATGAGATCGGCGAGATGCCGCTGGCCTTGCAGGCCAAGCTGCTGCGCGTGCTCCAGGAGCGGGAGATCGATCCGCTGGGCGCCACGCGCCCGGTGCGGGTGGATTTGCGCGTGGTGGCCACCACCAACCGCTCCCTCGGCCAATTGGTGGAGGAGGGCAAATTCCGCGCCGACCTGTACTACCGCCTGAATGTCGTGCCGGTGGCGATTCCGCCGCTGCGGGAGCGTCGCGAGGACATCGCCGAACTGGTGGACCACTTCCTGGCCAAGCATGGCAAGGCCCGCCCCCCGCTCCGCTTTTCGGAGGCGCTGCTGGAGCGGCTGCGCGCCTACTCCTGGCCGGGCAACGTGCGGCAGTTGGAAAATTTCGTCCGGCGCGTCCTGGTGCTGTGCCCCGGGCCGGTCGCGGAGGCGCACCTCTTTCAGGAAGAAGAAACCGCGGACGCCTCGCCGGGCGAGCCGGAACTGCGTCCCGGCATGGCGCTGCATGAGATGGAGCGCAAGCTGATCGAACGAACCCTGGCGGCCAATGGAGGCAACCGCACCGCGACGGCCGAGATGCTGGGCGTCAGCCTGCGCACCATCCGCAACAAAATCCGCGAATACGGCCTTCCTCCCAGGAGTTCCCGATGAGCTGGCTCGACACCCCGCAGGTTCGCTTCCTGGAAGAGGTGCTGGACTTGGCCAGCCGCCGGCACGCGCTGATTGCCAGCAACCTGGCCAACCTGGATACGCCCGGCTATCGGACCCGCGATATCCGTTTCGAGGACGAGCTGAGGAACGCGCTGCGGGGCGTGCCGCCCGCCG
>DATMAF010000285.1:0-2626 GCA_035560315.1 Terriglobia bacterium
CTCTACCAGTTGCGGGGGCGGGTGGGCCGCTCCGACCGCCGCGCCTATGCCTACTTGCTGGTGCCCCCCGCCGTCCGGCTCTCTCCCGTAGCGCGCAAGCGCCTGAGCGCGCTCCAGGAGTTCTCCGAACTGGGCTCCGGCTTTCGCGTGGCGGCGCTCGATATGGAACTGCGCGGCGCGGGAAACCTGCTGGGCAAACAGCAGCACGGCCATGTCAACGCCATCGGCCTGGAGCTCTATTGCCAGATGTTGGAAAGCGCCGTGCGGGAGTTGCGCGGCGAGCCGGCCCAGCCCGCGTTCACCACCACCATCAATCTGGGACTCGACATCCGCATCCCGGCTTCCTACATCCCCGAAGAGCATCAGCGCCTGCGCATGTACAAGCGCCTGGCGGGGATTCGCTCCGAACAGGAACGCGAAAGCGTGGAGCAGGAACTGCGCGACCGCTACGGGCCGCCGCCGCAGTCGGTTCGTAACCTGCTCGACTATGGCCAGCTCAAGATCTGCGCCGAGCGGCTCGGGATTCGCTCCGTGGAACGCAGAAAGCAGTTCCTGGAATTGCAATTCCAGGCCGAGTCCAAGGCGGTACCGGAGCGCTTGACGGAACTGATCGCCGGCCAGCGCGGCGCGCAGTTCACTCCCGCAGGAGTCCTGCGGCTGCCGCTGGGCAGCCACGCTCAGGACCCGCTGCCGTGGCTCCGGGAGATTCTGGAACGGCTGCGAGAGCCGCAAGCGGATCTCTCCCCGGTGGACAGCGGCAAAGGAAGATGACGCAGGAGGATTCCGGACGTGCCAGCGTACTTGATTGCTGTTACCGAAGTGAATGACGCGGCGGCGTACGAACGCTATCGCGCGGCAGTTCCGGCGCTGGTTCGCAAGCATGGCGGCGAGTACCTGGTGCGCGGCGGAAACCTGGAAGTTATCGAAGGGACATGGTCGCCACCGCGGCTCGTCGTGCTGCGCTTCCCGGACCGCACGGCCGCTGAGGCGTTCTTGCGCGATCCCGACTACCAGCCGCTGAAGGCAATCCGCCACCGCGCCGCCCGTACCGATCTGGTGCTTGCGGAGGGCGTGTAACGCAAGTCGCTGTCCCTTGTTACCATCCCGGTTTGCGGTGCCTCATTCGGCACACGGGCCGCCAACGTCGGAAGCCCCCGAGTTCGTTTGACGCTCCTTTTTTCCCTGTGTTACTTTGGGCTGAGAGCATCATTCCGCAGCGGAAGGGACCGTGAGCGGCTTCGCATTTTATTTGCAAGAAGAGCTGCCGGAAATCCGGGGCAGCGTGCTGGACCTGCTGGTGCAGACCGGCCCGGTCGCCAAGGTGGTGTTGCTCCTGTTATTGGCTTTTTCCATCGTCTCGTGGGCCATTATTTACGTCAAATGGAAACGGTTCAAGACGCTGCGGGCGCAGGGCGAGCAGTTTCTGCGGGCGTTTCGCAAGGCGCAGCGGCTTTCAAATTTCAATCTCGCGATTGAAAACTTTCCGCCGCACCCGCTGAAGACGCTCTTCGAAGCCGGCTACCGGGAAGTCTGTGCGCAGGTGGGCAATCCGGGCGGGCCCGTGCACAACCCGGCGGCGGTTACGCGCGCGCTACAGATCGCTTCCAGCCAGCAGCTTTCCGAACTGGAGCAAAACTTAAGCTGGCTTGCCACCACAGGGGCGATTTCGCCCTTCGTGGGTCTGTTCGGCACGGTGTGGGGCATCATGGATGCGTTTCTGGGCCTGGGCTCCGGCGCGGCCAGCCTCCGCGCCGTCGGACCGGGAATCGCCGAGGCGCTGGTGGCAACGGCGGCCGGACTTTTTGTCGCCATCCCGGCGGTAATCGCCTACAATCAGTTCCTCAGCAGGATTCGCGAGATGGGAGTGCTGCTGGACAATTTCTCGCTGGAATTCCTGAACGCCGCCGAGCGGGGCTGAAACGCTCCCGTCGCCTTCGCGCCGCCGGGCCCCTGTCCGCAGCGCAGCCAACCGCCGGCGGATGCGGCAGCATCCAACTACCCGTCCGGAAGGACAGCGACCATGGCTTTCACCAACGCGCAGGGCCGAACGCAAACTTCGCTCTCGGACATCAATGTCACGCCCTTCGTGGACGTGCTGCTGGTGCTGCTGGTCATCTTCATGCTGACCGCGCCGATTCTGCAATCCGGCATCGAGCTGGACGTCCCGAAGACCCGCACCGTCAAGGAAATCTCCCAGGAGCGGCTGGTGGTGAGTATCGACCGCGGCGAGCGGCTCTATCTCGGAAACGAACCCATCAATATTAACGAACTCGGCGGGCGGCTGAAGGCGAAATTAGGCGATGCCCCCAAGCAGTCGGTCTTCCTGCGCGCCGACCGGAACGTGCCGTACGGGACCGTGGCCACGGTGGTCGATACGCTGCGGCAGGCCGGCATCGAACAGATCAGCATGGTCACCGAACCGATGAAATAGCGGGGCGGGAAACGGGCATGGCAACGTTGCAGTTGGTTGCGGAGGGACGGGAGCAATTAAAGCGGCCGCTGATGATCTCGGCGGCGGCGCACGGCGGCTTGGCTGCGTTGGCGCTGGCGGCCACGGCGATTCGCGGCGTTCCGACGATCTGGGGCGAGGAGGGCGGCGGCGGAGCCGCCACCGTGCAACTGGTCA
>DATMAF010000286.1:0-7818 GCA_035560315.1 Terriglobia bacterium
GATACCCCTGCTCGTCCTGGGCATAGAGCAGCATGGGGATCAGCGCCGAGCGCTTCACGGGGTAGCGGCCCAGCAGCGTCTGAAACTTCTCTTCGAGTTGTGCGCTAAACGGCATAAGTCAGAGCCGGAAATTCCTGAAACTCTATTGTCGCATTTATTACCGGTCGATTTCGCCAAGGACGATGTCGATGCTGCCGATGCAGGCAATCAGGTCGGCGACCATGCGTCCTTCAGCGATCTTCGGCAGCGCCTGCAGATTGGCGAAGGAAGGCGAGCGGACCTTGACGCGGTAGGGGTGCGAGGTGCCGTCCGAGACCACGTAATAGCCCATCTCGCCGCGCGGGGACTCGACTGCCTGATAGACTTCACCCGCCGGCACACGATATCCTTCCGTGACAATCTTGAAGTGATAGATGAGGGCTTCCATTTCCGTCTTCATCTTCTCGCGCTGCGGCAGGATGACGCCCTTGCGCTCGGCCATCACCGGCCCTGCCGGCATGCCCTCCATGGCCTGGCGCACGATGCGGATGCTCTGGCGAATCTCCTCCAGCCGCACCAGGTAGCGGGCGTAGACATCGCCCTCCTGCCGCACCGGGACCTCAAACTGAAACTGCTCGTAGCCGGAGTAGGGCATGTCGCGCCGCAGGTCCCAGTCGATGCCGGAGCCGCGCGCCGAGGGCCCCGTTACGCCGAAATCCAGAGCGTCTTCTTTCCTCAGCACGCCCACGCCCTTTGTGCGGCTGATCCAGATGGGATTGCGGGTCAACAGCTCTTCGTACTCCGCGACCCGGTCGGGGAAGTAATCCAGAAACTTCTTGACGCGCGGCAGCAGCTCCGGCGGCGGCTCCACCGCGAGGCCCCCGACCCGGAAGTAGCTGGTCATCATGCGTTGCCCGGACACCAGCTCGAAGATTTTCAGAATCTCCTCGCGCTCGCGGAAGCAGTAGAGGAACACCGACATGGCGCCAATATCGATGGCGTGGGTGCCCAGCCAAACCAGGTGGCTGGCAATGCGGGTCAACTCATTCAGCAGCACCCGCGTCCAGACGGCGCGGGGGGGCGGCTCCAGCCCCAGCAGCTTTTCCACCGCCAACACATAGCACAGGTTGTTGGTCAGCGGGGAAAGATAATCAATGCGGTCGGTCAGCGTGATGGCCTGGTGGTAGGTCTTGTCTTCGCAGGACTTTTCAATGCCGGTGTGCAGATACCCAATCTCCGGAGTGGCGCGAACCACCGTCTCTCCGTCCAGCTCCAGGATCAGCCGCAGCACGCCGTGAGTGGAAGGGTGCTGCGGCCCCATGTTCAGGGTCAGCGTGCGGGCTCCAGCGGTGGCGGCGTCAGCCATCAGCGATACCCCGTTACGGGATAGTCCTTGCGCAGCGGATGGCCTTCCCAGTCCTCGGGCATCAGGATCCGGCGCAAATCGGGGTGGCCGGTAAAGCGAATGCCGAACATGTCAAACACCTCCCGCTCATACCAATTGGCGGCGCGCCAGACGCCCGAAACGCTCTCAATCTGCGGATCCTCGCCCGGCAGGCGGCACTTCAGCCGCAGCCGCTCTTTGCGCTCGTGGCAGAGCAGGTGATAAATGACTTCAAAGCGCGGTTCGGAGGGATAGCGGTCCACGGCCGTTACATCGGAAAGGAACAGATAACCGCGGCGTGCCTTCAGGAGTTCGGCGGCGTGCCGGATGTGCGCGGGCGCGATCACCAAGGTGACTTCCCCGCGGTCCCGCGACGCCTCCAGAACGATGGCCGGATCGTACTCGCTCAACGCAGCGGCGTCCGGGATCTGGGCTGCCTCGGCCGAGTTCATCGCAGGCTCCTTTCGTCCTGCGGGCGGGCCGGGGTGCTCCAGTCAAACACCCCCTGCTTCCACAAATAGACGAATCCGGGCAGCACCAGCAGAAGGAAAAGCATCATTTCCAGGAAGCCGAACATCCGCAATTGGTGAAAGGTCACCGCCCAGGGGTACAGGAACACGATTTCCACGTCAAACAATATGAACACCATGGCGACCAAGTAAAACTTCACGCTAAAGCGCTGGCGGGCGTCGCCGGCGGGCGAAACACCGCATTCGTACGGCGCCAGCTTGCCGCGGGTGGGACGCCGGACGCCCAAGAGGAAAGAAAGGGTCAGCATCCCCAAAACCAGCAGGATCACAACCCCCAGCAAGAGCAGCACGGGGATGTAGTTTTGAAAGTAGCCGTAGGGCATGATTCCGGTTGTATAATAGCCGGGAAATTTGTAGTAATGATGACTATAGGGGCCGTGAACGAATGCTGTCAAGGGGGCTGCTCCTGGCTCCGGGAGCCGGCGCGCTGTGAAACATGATTTTCGGATTTAACACCGACGTGCCCGCCAAGGAGGGCATCTATCACGTCCAGACGGAAGACCGCGGCGCCAAGAATCCGGTCATCGAATCGATTGTGTATGTGGCCGGAAAAATTCTGGGGAAACGACGGACCCCGTATGATCCGGCGGGGATTCCCCGGCAGCAGATCGAAGAAATGGTGCGCCGCCAGCACAAAGAGCTGGTGGAAGCAATTCGCACCGGCTCCTGGGCGCCCTCCGGCGAGCCGGCGCCAGCCAAGCCAGCGACGGCCCCCCTGGCGGGCTATTCGATTCGCCTGCTGAACCCGAGGAATCTTTGTCAGGGAGATTTTCTCCGCTTTCAACTGGGGGTTCTGGACAACGGCGGCAATTCCGCCGCCCCGAGCGTCGTGCTGGAGGTGCGTTGGCTCCTCGGCGGGCAGGTGGTGGAAAAGCAGAAGCTGGTTTCCCAGTCCGATGGCGCCGCGGAACTGCTGCTGCCCCGTCCCATGGAACATCAATACGGCACCCTGCTGATCAGCGCCCAGGGGCCGGCGGGCAGGCAGTTGGCCAAGTTTCATGTGCGCTGCTCGGGGGCCGCCTAGGGGCCCTGCCTCCTGCCGGAGCGATCCAAGCCATGGAGCTTATCATCAATGGCGAACCGCGGCAGGTTCCGGCGGCGTTGAATGTGGAGGAATTGCTCCGCCACCTGGAGCTTCCGGCGGACCGTGTGGCGGTGGAGCTAAATCGCCGGATCGTGCGGCGCGAGGAGTGGACAGCGACGCCGCTGGCGGACCACGATCGGCTGGAAATCGTGCAGTTTGTCGGCGGGGGCTAACAGACGGTCGGGGTTCCGGAGGACAGTCCTTCTTCCCCAGCCTGGCTGGCCCCGACCAACGCGGCGCCTGGCCGGGACTCCCGCGGCATCCACTGCTCCCAAGAGATTACTGCTGCTCCTGGAGCAGGTGCCCGAGCTTTTCCCTCTTGGTCTTCAGATACCGCTCTCTGGCTTTGTGCGGGAGTCCTTCAATCGGGACACGCTCCCGCACCTGGATCCCATGGGACTGCAGGGCGCGGATCTTCTCCGGGTTGTTGGAGAGCAGGCGCACTGCCGTAACGCCGAAATAGGACAAGATCGCGGCGGGCAAGGTGTAATCGCGCAGGTCGGCCTCAAACCCCAGGCGGCGATTGGCCTCCACCGTATCCACCCCCTGATCTTGCAATTGGTAGGCCAGCAGCTTGTTCATCAGTCCAATGCCGCGGCCTTCCTTTTCCTCGTAGATGACGAAACCGTAATCGGAAGCGCCGACCTGCTGCAACGCCAGCTCCAACTGCTCGCGGCAATCACACCGCTGGGAAGCGAACACATCGCCGGTCAGGCACTGGGAGTGGATGCGCACCAGCGGGACATGGTCCGGCTGCGGCTCTCCTTTGACGAGAACCACGGCGCATTCCGCGTTCGCCCCGTTCGGCATACGAAAGCCCCAGATGCGAAAATGCCCGAATCGCGTGGGGAAATCCGCCTCGGCGATTTTTTGGATGGCCGGGGATTCGACCGCAGCGGGCGGGGCAGGCGGCTTTTTGGGCATCGCTGATTCCAGAACTACCTCTTCATTATAATGGGGGCTGGCAGAAACCAACAAGCCGGTTCGCCATCGGGTTGTGGGGGCTGCGGCGAGCCGCCGGCCGGCGGCGGCAACAGAGGAGCAGCTGTCGTGGAGACCAGCACCGCCCGGGAACTCATCTTGCTGGTCTTATTGGTGAAGATTCTCACCGCCGCCGCCTTTGCCAGCATTATGGCGCGCTTCGGGTTCTTCAAGCGCCTGCTGTTCCTTCCGGAAAAGACGCTGCAAGAACGCCTTCAATTCGGGCTGGTGATGGGCGTTCCGCTGCTGTTTGGCGCCGCGCTGCGGGTCATCCTGCAATACCAGGCTCCCGACTTGGGCATGGAAGGAGCCATTCTGGCCGGCGTGCTGGGCGGATCCCTGGCGGGCGCGGTTGCCGGAGGGCTGGCGGCCTTTCCCGCGCTTCTCAACCGGGAGATTCTCGCGCTGCCCTTCCTGCTGCTGGCGGGAACCTTGGGAGGAGCGGCGCGATCGCTGGCCGCCAACAAAGACGACATCTGGCATTTCTCGCCGTTTTTTGACCTGAATCTCTACCGCTGGTTCCGGCGGCGCTTCGGCTACCCGCGGGGCGACTGGCAGATGCTGTTCTTTCTGCTGATTGCGGTGCTGGAAGCAACCCGCATGCTGGTGGGACGGTGGGTGCCGGGGCGGCTGTTTTATCTGCTCGACGGCTGGGTGCCGATCGTCATTGCCATCTGTCTGTCGTCGATCGCATGCGTCGCCATCCCCATCACTATTTGGAAGAACATTCGCAACGAAATGCTGCTCGAGGAGCAGCAGCGGCTGCTGGTGCAGGCCCGGCTGGATGCTCTCACGGCGCAGATCAACCCGCATTTTCTGTTCAACACGCTCAACTCCATCGCCTCGCTGGCGCGCACGGATCCGGAGGCGGCGCGGCAGGTCATCTTCAAGCTCTCCAGCATCCTGCGCCAGCTCTTGAAAAAGCATGAGAACTTTATCAGCCTGCGCGAGGAGCTGGCATTCATCGATGACTATTTGTCGATCGAAGCCATCCGCTTCGGACCGGAGAAGCTGCGCGTCATAAAAGAGATTGAGCCGGAAACGCTCCCGCTGCTGGTGCCCAGCATGCTGCTTCAGCCCATCGTGGAAAACGCCATCCGGCACGGCCTCAGCCCGCGGCTGGAAGGCGGGGAAATCCGTTTGCGAAGCCACCGCCAGGATGGCCGGCTCGTGCTGGAGGTTCAGGACAACGGCGTGGGCATCCCTGCGGAATTCCTGGGCCAGGGATTGGACCGGAACGCCGGCCCGCAGGGCATCGGCATCAACAACGTCCGCGAGCGGCTGCGCGTCCTGTTCGGGTCCGACTTCGCCTTTCGCATCCAAAGTCCTCCGGAAGGCGGCACCGCGATTCAACTGGAACTCCCCCTGCTGGGGCACTGAACGGCTTTGCCAGAGAGGGGAAACGGTTCCCTTGGGCGCCATGCAGTTTTTTTATATGATAAAGATGTAAAAGTTCGCTGTTTTCAAACAAACGAAATCCGGGTACAAAGAAGAGTCCACGTGCCGGGCTACAGCCACCAGGCGCCGCGCACAGCGGAAATGGCCCCGGGCCGTGAAAACCCCAGGCGAGAATAAGTTCAGGAGGTTGCGCGTGAACAAACTGCGTTGGGCTGGAGTTTTGCTCCTGCTGGCGGCGGCCGGGTGCAGCCGCAGCGGGCAGGGCAATGAGGACGCCGCCGGGGATTCCTTGCACGGGGCGGTGCGCATTGATGGATCCAGCACCGTCTTCCCCATCACCGAAGCGGTTGCGGAAGAGTTCCAGAAGCTGCATCGGAATGTCCGGGTCACCGTCGGGATTGCCGGCACCGGCGGCGGCTTCAAGCGGTTCGCCGCTGGCGAAACCGACATCAGCAATGCCTCCCGGCCCATCGACCCCACCGAAGCTGCCCTGGCGGCCGCGAATCACATCGAGTTCATCGAACTGCCGGTGGGCTTCGACGGCCTTTCCGTGCTCGTGAATCCCGCCAACGATTTTGTCAGCTCGCTGACGGTCGCCGAACTGAAGCGCATTTGGGAGCCGGCAAGCACGGTCAAGCGGTGGAGCGACGTGCGGAAGGAATGGCCGGCGCGGGAGATTCATCTGTTCGGCGCCGGAACCGACTCCGGGACCTTCGACTACTTCACCGAAGCGATCAACGGCAAGGCCAAAGCCATACGCGCGGATTTCAGCGCCAGCGAGGACGACAACGTCCTGGTGCAGGGAATTTCCGGCGACCGGGACGCCCTGGGCTTTTTCGGATACGCCTACTACGCCGAGAACAAGGACAAGCTGAAGCTGGTGGCCGTTGACCCCGGCACCGGCCCCGTCTTGCCTTCGCCGGAAACGATCCGCAATGGCACCTACCAGCCTCTTTCGCGCCCCATTTTCATCTACATCAACAAGCAGGCCGCCAGCCGGCCGGAGGTAAACGTGTTTGTCGAATACTACCTGGCAAACGCCCCGCAGTTGGTGGCCGAAGTCGGCTATGTTCCTCTCACGGAAGCTCTCTATGCGCTGGTGCAACAGCGGTACGCCAAGCGCGTGACCGGCTCGGTGTACGCCAATCGCGGCGCCCAGGTGGGCGTGACGCTCGAATCCCTGTTGCGGGCGGAACAGTAGGTCAGCGGCGTGTCTCCAGCAGCGACGAACAATACGGCTCCCTCCCGAATTCCCTTGCAGCACAAGCCCGTGCGGCGCTGGGGCGAGCGAACCATTCAGGCCGTGCTCTTCCTGTGTGCCTTCGTGTCGGTCGGGACGACAGCCGCCATCTTATGGATCCTGATTCGGGAGACGTGGGGCTTCTTCCAGCAGGTGGCTCCCGGAGAATTCTTTTTCGGAACGCAATGGACGCCGCTGCTGGAGCCGCGTTCGTTCGGCGTGCTGCCGCTGGTCTGCGGGACGGTCCTGGTGCTGGTGGGAGCGGCCCTGGTCTCGCTACCCCTTGGCCTGGCCAGCGGCATCTTCCTGAGCGAGTACGCTTCCGAGCGCACCCGCGGGGTATTGAAGCCCGTTCTGGAAATCCTGGCCGGGGTTCCGACGGTCGTTTACGGCTACTTTGCGCTGACCTTCGTCACCCCGCTGCTGATTCGCGTGTTTCCGCAAACCCAGGTTTTCAACGCGGCGAGCGCCGCCCTGGTGGTGGGGATCATGATCCTGCCGATGGTGGCCTCGCTGTGCGATGACGCCTTCCGGGCCGTCCCGCGCTCGTTGCGCGATGCCGGCTACGCCATGGGCGCCACGGATATGGAGGTGTCCCTCCAAGTCGTCCTGCCCGGGGCGCTGTCCGGGGTGATGGCCTCGTTCGTGCTGGCGCTGTCGCGTGCCATCGGCGAGACCATGGCGGTGACGCTGGCCGCGGGCGCAACGCCCAAGCTCACCGCGAACCCGCTGGAAAGCATCCAGACGATGACCGCTTATATCGTGCAGGTCAGCCTGGGCGACACTCCCGCCGGGAGCCTTTCCTACCAGACGATATTCGCGGTGGGGAGCCTGCTGTTCGGAATCACCCTGGTGATGAACTGGGTGGCCAATCGGGTGCTCTACCACTTCCGCGAGGTGTACGAATGAGCGCCGTTGCTGAATTGCTGGTTTACCCGGAGGAGCGCTCCCGCCTGCGGCGGCGCCAGCAACTGGGGAAGGCGTGCCGGCTGCTATTCCAAGCCGCCACCTGGACCGGGGTCGTCCTGCTTGCGCTGCTTCTGGCGGAGGTGCTGCGCCATGGAGAGGGGTGGCTGGACTGGCAGTTCCTGACCAGTTTTCCCTCCCGCTTTCCGGAGCGGGCCGGAATTCGGGCGGCGCTGTGGGGCACGGTCTGGCTGATCGGGATGACGGCGCTGTTCTCGGTTCCAGTGGGAATTGGCGCCGCGGTCTACCTGGAGGA
>DATMAF010000287.1:0-4926 GCA_035560315.1 Terriglobia bacterium
CCATACGCTGAGCCCGGCCGCCGCCGCCGCTTCCACGAACGGACGCTCGGTTTCGCCGGGATTGGCGAAACAGATCAGCTCACAGCGGTAGAGGTTGCGCGGCAGCCGCCGCAGCCAGTTAATCAAGGCCGTCTCCACCCCGCCGTACGCCATGGTGTGGATCAGATGGGCGACGGCTATCTGGCCTTGCTTGCGGTCCTGCATAGGCTAGCTCTGTTGCCGGCTTCGTTTCTTTCCAGCCGCCTGGAAGACAAATCCCAGCAGGTGGGTCCGCGTCTGCGCCAGCATCTTCTTGATGGTTTGCAATTCGCTGTACTGGGAAACGCCTTCTTCCACCACCAGCACGCAACCGTCGCAATGGGGCGCGACGACCATGCTGGTGGCCGACTGGAGCGGCGAAGGCCCGTCGATCAACGTATAGGCGAAGCGGTCCCGGGAATACGACAGCAGCGAAAGAAATTGTTCCGAGGCCAGGAACCCGAGCGGATCGAACTCGTTCTGGGCCAGGCGGGCCACCACGATCTTAGGAACCTCCGCCGCCGACAGGAACGCCACCTGGCGGCCGACGCCGAGGTCCGTCACGAACTCAGAAACCTTTTCCCGGCAGAGGATAGACGCTGCGGTTCGCTGCGGCGGATTGTGATGAATGTCGATCACCAGCACCGGCGGGGCGGTGGTGTGCGCCAGCACGCGGGCGATATTGGCGACCAACTGCGAGGCCGAGGAAGCCGGGGAGGCCGGCATCCCCAACACCACGCGCATCCCTTCCGCCTTCCAGATGCCTTGCAGATGCGCGGTGATCTTGCTTTCCGCTCGCAGGGGATCCAACGCGCGCCCGCCGGACGGAGCGGGAACCGCGCAGGCCTCCTGCGATTTGTGGAGCGAGATGCCTAATTCCATCGCTTACGCCCGCCTGCCGTCAATCTGCACCAACTCCTCGGGGGGCGTCAACTCGGAAGGCGGGTGTCCGCCATGGTTCGCTGGGTGGCAGCCGGCTGCGGAGGGAATGTTTGTCCGGGGCGCCGGCTTGGGATACTTCCGGAAAATGTCGCAGCCGTCGCAGATGGTGCCCACCGGATGGGCGGCGTTCTGCGGAGAGAACAGCGCCCGGCCGCTCTGATAATGGTCATTGTTCCACAGGGCGCGCAGGTCGCGGGCCGGCAATTGAGCGAAGTCCGACTCCTTCTTGTATACCACGCAGCAGGGCGCGACGCCGCCGTCGGGGTTGATCACAATGGAGCGGTAGAGATAGAAGCAGGGGCTGGGCTTGTTGGCTTGTCCAAACTGCTGCTCCACGCTGTCGGGGGCGTGCTCCCGCCCCCGCACCGTGACCGGGTACCATTCCTCAGCCACTGCCTTGCGGTCGGGCGTGTCATAGGGCATCCCCACCGGAATGAACCGCAGCAGGTCCACGCCAATCTGCCGGGCCATTCGCTCGGCCTCGGGAATTTCATGCTCGTTCTGCTTCATGACAATGAATTGCCACTCGACCACCGGCGTCTTGCGCCGCCGCAGTTTGCGCAGCCGGAGAATTTCGCTCATGTTCTCCACCACGTTTTCAAACACCCCGCGCACGCGGTACTTGGAGTAGGACTGCGCGCTGGCGCCGTCCAGCGACACCACCAGGTATTCCAGGCCGCACTCGAGCAGGTTGTCGATGTCGGAACGGGTGGTCGCCGACAGGTTGGAGCTGAGATTGGTGCCCACGTCGCGCGACTGCGCGTGCTCGATCATGCGGAAGACGTCCCGGTTCAAAAGCGATTCCCCCCAGTTGTGCATGTAGACCTCAAAGAGGTACGGGGCGAACGGATCGAAATAAAGCCGGAAATGCTCCAGCGAGAGAAACGCCTGGGGCCGGCCGAGCGTGCCGAGCCCGGTGGGACACAGCGGGCAGCGCAGGTTGCAGTAATTGCAAGGGTCGATGATCATCAGATACGGCATGCTCTTCACGCGCACGCGCCGGAGCTTCCGCTCCGCTTCCGCCAGGGCCAGATTGCTCCACTTGCGCGGCGTGCCGTGCTGAAGGACCGACCGCAGATGCCGCATATTGCGGGTATACTGCGGCACCTTCTTGAGAAAACGCTCCACGGTTCCCACAGGCATTCCCTCTGCGCTCAGCAACTTTTGCCCGCCCCGATCAGCGGCGCGGGCTTTCCCGAATCCGCCGGGAGCGGCGCAGGACGGCCGGCGAATTCCCCCAGCGTCTTGCGGAGACCCTCCCGGAGGCTGGTCTTCGGCCTCCACCCCAGCCAGTCCAGCGCGTCGGAATTATCGGCATAGCTGCGCCAGATTTCCGTGAGCCGAGGCGGCTCGCTGGCCGCCTCGATGACCGCGTGGCGACCCATCGCCGCCAGAATTTCCCGGCACAGCTCTGTTACCGTGATCTCTTGCCCGCCGCCCAGCGAAATCGCGTGCCCGAAGCTTTCCGGATGCTCCGGCACTGCGACGAACGCATCCACCAGATCCTCCACATACAGCGGGTCCCGGGTCTGCGAGCCGCCTTGCAGCAGGATGGGCCGCTCCGCCAGCACGCACTGCTGCACGTAAACGATCAGATTGTACGCCTGCCGGGGGCCGTAGGTGAATTCCGGCCGCAGGCTCACCACCTGCATTCCGGTCATGGCGGAGACCAGTTTCGTCAGCTGCCAGCCGGCCAGCTTGGCAATGGCGTAGGAACTCTCCGGCTCGGTTGGAGCGCCCTCCCGGTGCGGGCATGCGGCGTTGCCGTGGACTTTGGACGAATCGCCATAGACAAACAGCTTGGTGCCACAGGAACTGGCCGCCTCCAGCACATGCGTCAGACCCGCAAGGTCCGCCGCCAGGCACTTGCGAATCTGGTCAAAGCTTTCCTTGGCATCCGGGTGAGAAGCCAGATGGTAAACCACCGCCGGGCCGAACTTTTCCAGGAGCCAGCGCAGCCGGGCCGCATCGCCAATGTCGCACTCCGCGAACTCGCAGGCGCCCCAAACGCCGGAGAGGTTTTCGAGCCGCGCACGCGAGCGCGCAATGGCCAGCACGGTGGCGCCGCTGGCGGCCAGCCGGGCCGTCAGGTGCGATCCGATGAAGCCGGTCGCGCCAATGACCGCAACACGGTAAGGAGTCTTCATCGCCGTCAAAACGCGCCGTCCCGCGTGAGCAGGCCCCGAATCGTCCGCAGGATGATCTGGAGATCGAGCCGCCACGACTGATTCTTCACGTACTCCACGTCCAGCCGGGTCGTTTCCCGGAAGCTCAAGCGTCCCCGCCCGGAAACCTGCGCCAGGCCGGTAATCCCCGGCCGCACGGAAAACTTCAGGCGCTCTTCTCCCTCGTAATACCGCAGCATCTCGGGAATTTCGGGCCGCGGCCCCACCAGCGCCATCTCCCCAGTCAGAACATGCCAGAAATTCGGCAGCTCATCCAGCGTGGAGCGGCGCAGCCAAGCCCCCACGCGGGTGATGCGCGGATCGTCCGGAACCTTGAAGTACAGCCGGTCCAGTTCCTCGGGCGTGTAGTTATACTCGTACAGCTCCGGCCACCGCTCCCGGGCGTCCGCATACAAGGTTCGCATCTTGACGAACCAGAACGGCTTCCCCCCCTTGCCGAGGCGCCAGTGTCCGAAGAACGCCGGCCCCGGCGAATCCAGCTTGATGATGATGGCCATGATGACAATGATGGGCAAGCTGAGCGTCAGCGCAACGGCCGCCACGGCGATCTCAAAACACCGCTGCGCCGGACTGACGCGGGATTGCGCTTCCAACTCGTCATACAGCAACGGCCTTTCTGCTTCCAGCAAGGCGCTGCGAGTGGCGTACTGTTCGACATCCAATGGATCGAGCGTGCTCATGTAAGGCGACTCTCCTCGTAATCTTCCAGGTCATTGCAACAGGGGGAGTGCGCTACCGTCGCGCTGGATTCCATGTCCGCGGTGGCCGTGATTTCCTCCAGCACTTGGCGGACGCCGGCAAGGAAGTCGTACTCCGGCGCAAAGCCGAGCAACCGTTTCGCCTTGCGGATGTCGGCGACAAAATCGCCCGACTCCACGCTGAGGTCCTCGGCAGGCCAGGGCGCAAACCGCAACTCCGGACAACCGGTGAGCTGCTGGATGGTCTCCGCCGCCTCCCGCAGGGTGATGCCCGTACCCCGGCCGATATTGAAGATCTCGTTGCGCGCCTCGCTCCGGCAGCCGGCCAGCCACAGGGCCGTCACCAGATCGCGGATGTGAATGTAATCCCGCTGCTGCCGGCCGTCGCCGTAAATGGTCATCGGCCGGCCCTCCACCGCTTGCCGGATCAAAGCGTTGATGACCCCATAGCCTTTGGCGCGCGGCTGCTTCTCGGCGCCATAGGGATTGCTCATGCGACAAATCGCAAAGGTGATGGCGCCCCGCCGGCCGTAGATCTGGTGATAGCTCTCGGCGCTGATCTTGTGGACCGCGTACATGCTGAGGGGGGCCAGCGGCGCCTCCTCGCTCACCGGAAGACGGGCCGGCCGCCCGTAAACCAGCCGCGAGCTGGCGAAGACCACATGCGGCCGGGACCCCGTCCCCTCGCAGGCTCGCAGGAACTCCAGTTGGCTCCGGCAGATTGTCTCCAGGCTGTGCAACGGATCGCGGTTGCTGGCTACGGCGCCGGAACTCCCGGCCAGGTTGTAAATGATGTCGGAAGCCGCGATGGCTTCTTCCAGCACCGCGTCATCGGCTGGCGAGCCGCTCAATTCAAACCACTCCACAGCCGAGGCCCACTCCGGCGCTTCGTACCGGCTCCGGCTCCAGGTGAGCACCCGGACGCTGGCGCCCTCCGCAAGCAGCCGGGAAACCAGATGCCGCCCGATGAAACCGCAGGCGCCCCACACCAGCACCCTTTGTTTCTGCGCAGAATCTTTTTGCATCGAATACGGTACTTTCCCGTGCAGCCCGCCACCCACGAAAATACATAGGCTGCGCCT
>DATMAF010000288.1:0-3218 GCA_035560315.1 Terriglobia bacterium
GCCTCGGCGCCGACCGTCTGGTAATCGCGATGCCAGCCTTCCAGCCCGACCGTCCCGGAGTAGCGGCCTCCCTGCGGTTGCTCCAGCGTGGCGCGGTACGTGAATTGCTTGTTGTCGAAGGTGGTTTCGACTTCCTCCCGATTCAGCTCCTTGTGATGGTATTGGTTATAGGTCAACGCCACGCGCAGGGCATCCCAGGCCGACCCAAGATTGGTCCAGCCAAATCGCAGCGGCACGCTATGGCGGCGCATGGACAGATCCACCAATTCCTCGTCCTCGGGGATCTGGCTCTCCGGTTCGGTGCCGGTTGGGATGCCGTAGCGGGCATCCCCGAAATCGTAGCCCGCCGAGAAATAACCCCGCTCGCCGAACCAGCCGGCGCCCACCGAAGCATCCGCAAGGCGGGTCTCGGAGTTGAAGATCTCCCCGCGAGCCGTGCGGTAATTGCCGGTTCGCTGGCCGCCCCCCGATCCCCAGATCAGCAGCCGGCCGGCGCCGAACTCAAAGCTGCCGTTGGCGCTGCCCTGGCCATTGTTTGAGCCGCCGACGGCGGTCAGCGCGCCGCGCAGGCCGGGATGGGCGTGATCGTGCCCCGTGATGGCATTCACAACCCCTCCGAGAGCGTTACTGCCGTAGAGCAGGGTGCTGGGCCCTTTCACGACCTCCAGACGATCCAGGCTCAGCGCATTGATCGGCTCCGCGTGATCGCCGGACTGCGAGGACAGCGAACCGGTCCGCGCGCCATCCTGAAGGATCAACACCCGGTCGCCGTCAAAGCCGCGAATCACCGGGCGGGAAGGCCCCGGCCCGTAGCTGCGCTTGGCGATTCCGGGCTGCTGCTCCAGCGCTTCGCCGATGCTGGCGCGGGCATTTTTCGCCAGATCGACCGAGTCCAGCGAAGTGGTCACCTTGAAGGACTGATAGGCCACTTCCTCGCGGCCGCTGGCCGTGACGGTGATCTCGTCCCGGTGGCCGATCAGCCGCAGTTGGAAATCCGAAATCGCCGCGCTGCCCGGAGCGACCGTGACGGTGTTAATCATGTCATTGAAGCCGTCCAAACTCGCCATGATCTGATATGTTCCTGGCGGGACCTCCGCAAACGCATAACTGCCGTCGGCAGCGGTCAGGACCGAAAGCCCCAGTTCCAAAATGCGAACCGGAACGCCGTGGATCGGCGAGCCGTCGCCGGCCAGAGTTACCGTGCCGCGAATCGAGCCCCCGGCCTGGCCGTGAGCGAACGGTACGAATCCTTGCAAAAACATCAACAGCAACAACGCCACAGATGGTCGTACGGTTTTCATGAGTCCTCCAATAGATTCCTGCGCCGCGGGAAAAAGCGCCCGCTGGCGTCGCGCGGTTCCGCGTCGCGGCGGCAGACAAAACAGCAGAGCCGTTTGCGTCGCGCCGCGACGAAAGAAAAAACAGTCTGGGTTGGAACGCGGAACTAGGAACGGGGAGGAGCGCGACCGAAGGGAGTAACGTCAGGGGAAGCAACGGCCGGCACGGCGGCCATGCCGGCAGCCTTCCCCTGCGCGATCAGCGGCGCCGGCAAGGGGTTCTGCTCGACCAGCGTCAGGAGGTGGTGGTGATGAAAGGGGGTATTCTCATGGCCCGGGATTCCGCATCCGTCCAGCGGCTCACGATGCCCCTCGTTGCGCAGCAGCGCCGCCCCGGCGGCCGCCTCCGGGAAGAGCAGAAACGGCTCCAGCGCATGGAATCCGAAATCGGAAGCCATGAGGCAGAGCACGAGCACTGCCACAGCTCGCTGGAGGGAACGTGGCTGGCGCTTCCCGCGGACAAGGAACGAAATCATAGCGATTTCCTGGCGATCATGCTCCGTCGGGCCAGCGGGACAGGCCCGCATCCGTCGGAAGCAGATTCAGATGCCGGCGGAGCCGCATACGTTGCCCGCTTGCCTGCAGCTCTCGGACCCTCCAGCGGCCAACCGCAGACCACCCTACCAGCGCGGCTCGCGGAAGCGGTCCCCGCCGCCGCGTCCCGCGCGTCCGCCGCCGGGCCCTCCCGGACCGCGATCCATGCGGGGTTTGGCTTCGGAGACATTCAGCGGACGGCCTTCGAAATCCGTGCCGTTCAACCCCGCGATGGCCCGCTCCGCCGCCTCCTCATCTTCCATCTCCACAAAGGCAAAGCCCCGCGGCTTGCCCGTTTCCCGATCCGTGATAACGCTGACCCGATCCACTACCCCAAAGCTCTCAAACAGGGCTCGCAAACCTTGGGCCAACTCGGCCTCCGACAAGCGGAAGGGCAGGTTTCCCACAAAAAGGTTCTTCATCGTTCACCCTCGCTGGACTCCCCGTTACCGGCGGGGAAGGTGCGTGCAAGAAGAGGATATTGGCGGCGGAATCTGCGGGCCCGGACGGAACGGCGGGTCGAATCGCTTCGTTCGATTCGCACGTCAAACCTCACGGGGCCACTATACCACTCCCCCGCCGATTGGCAAGCGGGATTTCCAGGTCCGGCCGAGCGGCCAGGCGCTGCCGGATGCGCCCTATCCAGCGCCTTCCTGCGCGGCGGAGCGATGCACGATCATCCCTCTCAATCAGCGCCGCCGGCGGCAGCCACAAGCAATTCGGGCGAGTGCTCCAGGGGGGCTTCTTCTCCTTGGCAGGAAAACAACGGCAGGAGCCCCAAACCAAGAAACACCGGCGCAGTCAGAACCGTCCGGCGCGCTGGTTTGGGCTGCCACGACACTGCTGGCGTGTCAGCCGCGGCAGCAGGCACGGCCTCCCCGTGGCGGGGAGCCAGGGGACGACGCGCTCGTGCCCCTCCCCGCCGGACGCGGCGGTTTATTTCGCTTTCATGCGGAGGAAAGCGGGAATCTCCAGATCGTCGCTGCGGAGGGGGTGGGGAATCGCCGCGTTGCTCGGGATCGGGGTAATGCCCTGCCAAACCACCGGTTCGCGCGGGCCGGCGGGAGCATGGGGAGAAGGCGCCGGCGCCGCCGGCTCCGCCGCCTGGGGCGGATCCGCGCGGCGCTGCGCCCGCATCGTTTCGGGCTTGAAGCCGGTGGCGATCACGGTAATCTTGACGCTCTCCTTCATGTTCTCATCCAGCACGGCGCCGAAGATGATGTTGGCGTCGTCGTGCGCGGCCTGCTCGATGATGCTGGAGGCGGCGTGGACTTCCTGAAGCATGAGGCTGCTGGAACCGGTGACGTTGATCAGGATGCCGCGCGCGCCGTTGATGGAGGCGTCCTC
>DATMAF010000289.1:0-2147 GCA_035560315.1 Terriglobia bacterium
GAATCAACCGACACTCATATCGTCGCCGCGCTGTGATCCGGCGGCTGCCGCCCGCAGCCTTTCCGCCGCGGCTTTTTGCTGCAACCTTCCCAAGCATCGGGGCGTATCACCAGGGGGATGTTCCGCGGCAGCTCCTTCCTGCGGGTTGGGCAAGGGCGCAGAATCATTTGTTGTTGGGCGGTTGGCGAAGGGAGATCAAGCAATGAACGCAATGCCAAAACGGTGGTATGTGGGGGCAGCAGTGCTGTGGCCGCTTTTGCTGGCGGCGCAATCGACGGTGCCGCCGGAGGTGGCGGAGCATGGTTACGCCGACCTCATTGTTGTCAATGGCAAGGTCGTGAGCATGGATGATCCGGGGGTCAACGAGAATCCCGGCAACGTCTACGAAGCCATGGCGGTCAAGAAGGACCGCATCATCGCCCTGGGCACTTCCCAATACATCCGAACCCTGGCCAACGCCAAGACCAAGGTGTTCGATTTGCAGGGACGGATGGTGTTTCCGGGCATCATTGAGACCCACGCGCACCTGTTCGGAGGCGGAGAGTTGGGCGCCCAAATGGGTCTGCGGGTTCCGGATAAGGGAGTCAGCATCCGGGTCCGGGCCGGGAAGGATGTGGAGGCCACCCGCCTGGTGATCGAGGATGCCATCCGCAACGCTCTGAAGGAAGTCGCTCCCGGCGAGTGGGTCATGGTGGGCGTAGGCCCGAATCCCCAGGAGGGCGTCAGCAGCAACCGCGTGGTGGCGTGGTTTGCGGGCAGTCAACTGGAGACCAAGGACCGCCTGGACCGTGTTGCCCCGGACAACCCGGTCTTGGTGCAGGGAGGCATTCGCGGGGCGCTGAACAGCAAGGCCATGGAATTGGCCAAGCAGTATATGCCGGAGTACGAGGAGTTCATCAACCAGTCCACCGGTGATGACGACTCGGCGCTGACGGGAGAAGTCGGCTCCCAGGAGATGGGCGCGCTGACTTACGAAATTTTCTATCGCGGCAAGCCGATCAGCCTGATTGCCGAGATGTTCCGGCGGGATCTCGAAATTGCCGCCGCGCACGGCGTCACCACCTTCAGTTCCCGGGTGCCCCATCCGCTGGTGCTGGATGGCTTCACCATGCTCAACCGCGAAGGGAAGATGCCCATTCGCTTTGCAGCCCTGTACGAGGTGCATCGCCGTCCGGGAGATCCGGAGGTTACGCGCAACTTCTACCGCCTGACCGGCAACCTGACCGGGGTTGGCAACGACTATTTCTGGATTCACGGGGTGGCCTCCGAACGCTGGGACACGTCGTTTCCGATGCAGTGCCTGGGTCCGGATGCCCCGGCTCCGGCGGCAATCAAGCGGCGGGAGCTGTGTCCAGAGCAGGGCGACATGTTCTGGGACACGCTCCAGAACGCGCTGGAATCCGGCTGGCGGCTGGCCGGAATTCACGGCCTGGGCAGCGACGGCGTGCGGCGGTTTCTCAAGATGGTGGATATGGCCCGCGCCAATCGCGGCATGTCCGACGACGACATCAAGGACTTGCGGCTGACCGTGGAGCATGGCACGGTCATCGGCAAGCTGCCCGATGTGATGCAGCAGTTGAAACGCTTCGGAGTGATCATCAGCGCCGGGCCGCCGCGTCTGCTGCGCTATCCCGACTACCTGCAAGACTACGGTCCGCAGATCACGCCCTTCATGCTGCCGGTGAAGACCTGGCTCGATGCCGGCATCAAGGTGGTGGGCCAGAACCATACCTATCAGCGGGTGGGCGCGCTATGGACCATCTTCATGAACCGCCTGGTCAACGGGCAGGTGGTCAACCCGGAAGAACGGCTGGGGCGGGGCGTGGTGGCCAAGATGTGGACCCGCTGGGCCGCCGAGTACGTGATGAAGGAAAAAGACCTGGGGTCGCTGGAAGTGGGAAAGATTGCCGACTTTGTGGTCCTGGACAAGGACTACTTTGCCATCCCGGTCGAGGAGATCGCCCTGATCCAGCCGCAGTTGACGGTGGTGGGTGGAAAGGTCGTCTACCTGCGCAATGACTATGCCGGCAAGCTGGGGATGGAACCGGTCGGCTACCAATTTCCACCGAATTGCCAGCCATGGAAGGACGGCTGCGGCGGGCCGGGCGGCGGGGCCTAGAGCCTAGGTTCCATTCCTGGTTTTGATT
>DATMAF010000290.1:0-9431 GCA_035560315.1 Terriglobia bacterium
AATGCGGGGCAGGCCAGCACGCCCGCCCCGCCGGGGCTGGTTCCGCGAACGGCTAAAACAGGTTCCACAGGTACTGGTTGTACACTTCGTGGTGGAACTGCACCTCGGGAGCTTTGACAATCGTGCCAAGGGCTCTGGGGCAGCGGTCCGCCGCCACGCGCTTGAGCTCGGCATACCGCGCCTTGACGTCGCTCCCCAGCAGCTTGGTCGTCCAGGCGGAGTTCTCAAAATATTCGATGGCGGTGTAGATGTTGTCCGGCAGAAAGCGCTGCGCCTGCCGGAGATTCTTCACCTTGGCGATTTCTCCCTCCAGGCCGGTCCGGAAGATGGAGTACATGACCATGTAGGGATTGGCGTCCGGACCGACCGAGCGCACCTCCACGCGCATGCTGCGGTGATTGCCGATGGGCACCCGCACCATGGAGCCCCGGTCCACCGGCGAAGCGATGATCTGGTTGGGGGCTTCAAAGTGGGGGTCGAGGCGGCGGTAGGCATTGACGCTGGCGTTCAGTATCAGGCAAATGTCATTGGCGCTGCTCAAAATGCGGTCGATGAATTCCCATCCGAACTTGCTGAGCATCTCCTCGCCCTTGGGGTCCCACATCAGATTCTTGCCGTCCTTGCTGACCGACACATTGGTGTGCATGCCGCTGCCATTCACGCCCACCACCGGCTTGGGCAGGAAACAGGCCGTCAGGCCCATCTTGCGCGCCACCTGGCGGCAGATCAGCTTGTAGAGCTGGATCTGGTCGGCGGCGGCCACCACCTCGCCGTAGCTGTAGTTGATCTCGAACTGCGAGGGGGCCACCTCCGGGTGATCCTTTTCGTTCTGGAATCCCATCGCCCGCTGCACTTCGGCGGTGGTGTCGATGAAGGTGCGCAGGGGGTCGCCGGGCAGCGAATGGTAGTAGCCGCCGGTATTGACGTACTCGAATCTCCCGGTCTCATGATAGCGCCGCTCGGCGTCCGGCCCGTTGAACAGAAAGCCTTCAATCTCATTGGCGGCGTTCAGGGTATAGCCATGCTTTTTGAACATCTGCTCCGCGAACCCCTTCAGCAAACCGCGCACGTCGGCGCGGTACGGCGTGCCGTCCTTATCGATGACTTCGCCGAAGGCGAGCACCTTGCCCGGCCCGAACACGTCGGCGGGCGCCCAATAGAAGGCCGGCCAGTCCAGAGCGAGGCGCAGGTCGCTTTCCCGCTGGGCGGTAAAGCCGCGGATGGAGGAACCGTCGAAGGTCAGATTGTCCCAGGCTCCCAGCAGGAACTTTTTGTCATAGTCCAGCATATGCAGGCGGCCTTCCAGGTCGCTGAACAGAACCGTGACCGCCTTGATCCGTTTTTCATCGGTCAGATATTTGAGCCGTTCTTCGCGGACCGTTTCCACGGGAACCCGGTTTTTCCGCTGCTCCTTGGCGCGCAGATTGAGTTCTTCGAGTTCGTCATAAGGCAATTCCAAGAAATTTCTCAGCTCCGTTGGCATGCTTCACCTCTGCGTAGTTTCCTTTCCTTAGCATTCCGCCCGATTCTCTGGCGTATTCCCTGCATACCAGGAATCAGCAGTCGCACCCTCATCCGGCACTCAAGCAATCCGACTACCGGATCTTTCTTTTCCGGGGAAGTGAATCGGCTTGATTATGAATGGGTTGTCCAGGCAGCGGAAGTGAACCCACTTGACCGCGGCCTTTCGTTATCATTTTACTACCGCTCTGCGCCAAATGACACAGCGAATTTCGGCGCCGCCAGAAATCCCCCAACTCGGGACAGCTCGACAAGACGGTGGGACGCCTCAGGGGCCCCGGCCGCCGGTCATCGCAGCCGTTTTGCTACAATGAACTCAGCCGCAGCAAAGGGCCATGACGAACAGAACCGTTACCGTGATTGGAGGGGGGCTGGCCGGGACCGAGGCGGCCTGGCAGGCGGTCCGCCACGGTGCTTCCGTGGTCTTGTATGAAATGCGCCCCACAGTGCCTACGCCGGCGCACCAGACCGACCGGCTGGGCGAACTGGTGTGCAGCAATTCGCTGAAGAGCGATCGCGAGAACACAGCGCCCTGGCTGCTCAAAGAGGAAATGCGAAGGGCCGGCTCCCTGCTGCTGCGAATCGCCCGGCAGTGCGCCGTTCCCGCCGGACAGGCTCTGGCGGTGGACCGGGAACTCTTTGCCGTTCAGGTTACGGCGGCCATCGAGGCCGAAGCGCGCATCGAGATCCGGCGCCAGGAGATGCCGGAGATTCCCGCTTGCGGCGCCGTGATCATCGCCAGCGGCCCGCTCACCAGTCCCTCGCTGGCGGAGTCCATCCAGCGGCTGACCGGAAGCGAGCGGCTGTATTTTTACGACGCCATCAGCCCCATCGTCGACGCCTCCACCATTGACCACCGCAAAGTCTTCGCGGCCTCCCGATACGGCAAGAGCGTCCCTGCGGCAGCAGGCGGCGCTCCCCGCGGCGCCGGGCCATCGGAGGAAACGGCCGGGGATTACCTCAACTGCCCGCTGAACGAAGAGGAGTACCAGCGTTTCTACGAGGCGCTGCTCGGCGCCGAGTCGGTGCCGCTGCATGACTTTGAAGACCGCAAATTTTTCGAAGGCTGCCTGCCGATCGAGGAACTCGCCCGGCGCGGACGGGATACGCTGCGCTTCGGTCCGATGAAGCCGGTGGGCTTGGTCGATCCCCGCACCGGAGGGATGCCCTACGCCGCGGTCCAGTTGCGGCAGGAAAATCTGCGTGCCGACAGCTATAATCTGGTGGGCTTTCAGAATCATCTCAAATTCGGAGAGCAGAAGCGCGTCCTGCGATTGATCCCGGGCCTTGAGCAGGCGGAGTTCCTGCGCTACGGGCAGATCCACCGCAATACCTACATCAACGCCCCGGCGTTGCTCCGCCCCACGCTGCAACTGCGCGCCGAGCCGCGCCTCTTCTTTGCGGGCCAGATCTGCGGCGTGGAAGGCTACGTCGAGTCGATTGCCACCGGGATGCTGGCGGGCATTTACGCCGCGCGCCTGGTGGGAAGCGAGGGCGAACTGCTTCCGCCGCCGCGCGCCACGGCGCTGGGATCGCTGTGCCACTACATCACCCACGCCGATCCGCGCAACTACCAACCCGCCAACATGACGTTCGATCTGCTGCCGCCGCTCTGCGCCGCCACGCCCAAGCTCTCCCGCCGGGAGCGCCATGCCCGCCAGTGCCAGATCGCCCTTGCAAAGCTGGAGGAGTGGCTCCACGCCCACGCGGGCGCCCCCGCGGCGTCCTAGACCGCTCCCTTCGGACAAAACAAACCGGGTGGCGTTAGAAACGCCACCCGGTTTGTTTCCCGAAACCGCCGCCGCTATTCGGCCGGCAGGGCCAGGGTGCGCGATTTCTGAAGGTACTTGTCGAGCGTGCGCGACAGGAACAGCCCGTCCTTGACCAGCTTCTCGGAGGCCTGCCGCACGCACTGCACATAGCGCTCGCGGTTGAAGGTCTCGTTGGGCCGCAGCAGGCCCACGCGCTGCCAGGCCTCCGTCACGGTTTCCACGAAATCGCGGACGCCGTTCTGGTTCATGTCCACATAGCCATGGCTGTAGTTGTGCGCGTCCGAGCCCTCCTCGACGAATCCGCCGCGGGCGTCGAGCGGCTCCAGCAGGAGCCCCCCCGTAAAGTTAAAGGGCTTGAATTGCGTGCTGCCCACATCGTTCGGGCTGCTGCCGAAGATGTGGTACACCCCCAGCGGGCAGGCCACCTCCGGCATATCAATCGCCGGGTTCTCGATAACGCCGTCCTTGTCGGCATCCCCCAGCACCCGCCAGTCGGAGCGGGTGGGCGGCGGCGGAGTGCCCTGTTCCACCCAGGCATCGAGCAGGTCGGTGATGCCCTCCATCAGCAGGTCAAGGTCGATGCCATTCGGCATGCTGTCGGCGGAGAAGGCGCTGCCGGAAGAGTGGCTGATGCCGTCCACCTCGTAGTAGCGGAACTTGTCCCCCAGGCCCTTGTCGATGAGCGTCTTGGCATTGATGCGCTTATTGGCGAGAAAGTTGTTGCCGCCGCGCCAGGCGGGCGGATCATCCGGGGTCTCGTTCACATACAGCAAGTGCCCGATCTCGATCATGGGAACGAAGCGCCGCTTCTGCTCTTCCGTGACCAGCACGGTGTCAAGACCGTCCTTATAAACAATCGGGAGCCACAACCCGGAGCCGGCGTCGTCCACAATGATGCCGTCGATTATGGGCGTCCCATCGGTATCAATATTCAATCCGTATTTGTAATTGACCATGCGGCCGGGCCGCGCGCCACCGGAGTGGCCGTACCAGTAGGTGCGCCGGGGCAACGCGCCCAAGCGGTCCTTGAGCAGGTTGCCGGCGAGTTTGCCCATGTCCATCATCCAGGGAGGATGCTCGGTGAGGCTGCGGTCGTGCAGCACGGTGCCATCATCCAGCGTGACGGTGACATCGCCGCCCTGCATCAGCGTGGAGCGCCGGGTCATCGCCACGGCGTAGCCCTTCTCCATCCAGGTCTGGATGTAGCGATCGAGATCCTGCAAGCCGCCGGCGGGGTCTTCCGGATCGAATTCCTTGTCCCAGGCGCGCGCATTGCCCCGCGCGAACGAGCGCCCCGCCCCGTGGTTGTGCAGGAACATCTTTCCGTTCCACTGGCTGCGGTCCGCCGGATAGATCACCGAAACCATGTGGCCGGTCTCCATGGTGTAGCGGCCGATGCCGTGGAAGACTTCTTCATCCTCCTCGCCGGCCTGCGGGTAAATGAACTCCGGATAGACGTTGAAGTAGTTGGCATAGCGGGCCTTCCGGTTCTTCAGCGTGTAGCCTTCCACGGTTCCGGTAACGCCCATCTCGACGCGCACAAACTTGCGTCCCAGGTATTCGAATTCCACTTCCCGCATGCGGCAGGCTTCCTGCCCCACCATCTTGTCGCCCACTTTTTTCTTCGGAACCATGTACGAATCGCAGCTCTGTTCTCTTCCCAGGTCCATGCGGGCGTCCAGGCGCAGCGGGGAGGCCAGCCACGCCAGGGCGATTCCGCCCATCAGCCATCGGGAACGCCCCTGCTTCCGCTTCATGTTTTCTCCCTCCTGACGAATTCTTCCGCGTGGCGTCGTTGGCGCCAGCCCGGCGGTCTACTGCAACGGCAGCGGCATGGTCCGGGCCTTTTCCAAATAGAGGTTGAGCGTGCGCGGCAGAAAGAATTTCTCGGCCACGAGCTTTTTGGCGGTCTGCTCGACGCAGGCGACGTACTTTTCGCGGGTGAATGGCTCGTTCGGCTTCAGCAGGCCCAGCCGCTGCCAGGCTTCGGCGATGGTTTCCACAAAGTCGCGGTAGTTGTTGCGGTTCATATCCACAAAACCGGCGGCCACATTCACAATGTCCTGGTCGGCCCGGAACTCGCCGCGCCCGTCGAGCGGCTCCAGGCCCACGCCTGTGAAATACTTGAATTGCGTCGTTCCCGTCGCGTTGCCCTGGCCATAAATATGAAACACGCCCAGGGGGCAGGCGACTTCGGGCATGTCGATGGCCGGATTCTCAATGATGTTGTCGCGGTTGGGGTCGCCCAGCACCCGCCAGTCGGAGCGGTTCGGCGGCGGCGCGATGCCTTTCTCCACCCAGTTGTCGAGCAGGTCGATGAAACCTTCCATCAGCAGGTCGATGTCGAGAATGTCCGGAATGCGGTCGGGCGGGCTGGGGGCCGGGCCGGGACCCTGGTGGCTGACGCCGTCAATCTCATAATAACGGAACTTGTCGCCCAGCCCTTTGTCGAGCAGCGTCTTGGCGTTGATGCGCTTGTTGGCCAGGAAGTTGTTGCCGCCGCGATAGGCCGGCGGGTCGTCGTGGGTCTCGTTGACGTAGAGCAGATGGCTGATTTCGATCATGGGAACGAAACGGCGTTTCTGCTCGTCGGTCATCAGGATGGTGTCCTTGCCATCCTGGAGGGAAATCGGCAGCCAGAGCCCGGAGCCGGCGTCGTCCACGATGATGCCGTCAATGATCGGCGTGCCGTCGGTGTCGATATTGATCCCCTCTTTGTAGTTCACCATGCGGCCGGGCCGCGCGCCGCCGGAATGGCCGTACCAGTAGATGCGGCTGGGCTGCCGTCCCAGGCGGTCTTGGAGGATGTTGCCGGCCAGCTTGGCCCAGCTCATGATGAGGCTGGGCTGCTCGGTCAGATTGCGGTTCCGCAATTCCGTGCCGTCATCCAGCGTGACGGTGACATCGCCGCCCTGCATCAGCGTGGAGCGCCGGGTTTTCACCAGGGCATATCCCTTCTCGATCATGATCTTTTCGTAGCGGCCCAGATCCTGCAACCCGCCGTTCGGATCGGTGGGATCAAACTCCAGCTCCCAGGACAGCGCGTTGCCGCGCGCAAACGAGCGGCCGGCGCCGTGATTGTGCAGGAAGATTTTGCCGTTCCACTGGCCCGGATCGGTGGGGACCACAATGGAGATCATGTGCCCGGTCTGCATGGTATAGCGGCCGATCCCGTGGAAGTACGGTTCCTTGACGCCGCCCTGCTGGTAGACAACCTCGGGGTATTCGTTGAAGTAGTTGGCATAGCGCACCTCGTTGGCCTCGGCCTTGATGGCATACCCTTCGGTGGTGCCGGTAATGCCCACCTCAATGCGCTGCAACGGCCGGCCGAAGGCCTCAAAGGTGATGGTCCGCATGCGGCAGTTTTCCTGGCCCACCATCTTTCCGTTGGCGGCTTTCTTCTTGGGAACCATGAACTGCTCGCAGGTCTCGACCGGGTTCATGTCCACAGCCCCGCGCGCGGCCAACGGAGCCGCCAGAAGCATTGCGACCCCCAAGGCCCGCCGGAACCATGCCGAACGACTGCAAGGGTATTTCATGATGTTCTCCTCCTTGCCGAAAGCTGTTCGCGGAGAGCGCCTCGCGGGCCGGCGCCGGATGAGCAACAGTGGCGAGCACACCGGCCCCCAACATCCCCGCTCTTCCCGGAGTATCGCTTGGAACCCTGCCCAGCGGGCACATACTACCGCAGTTGGAATGGTTCTGCAAGCCGCACCCGGCAGGACGGCGAGGAGGCCTAGGAAGCGGCTTTCGTTTCCGCGGCGGCAGTGCGGCGGCTGAGCAGGTAGGCGCGGATGAACGGCTCCAGGTCTCCGTCCAGCACGCGGTCGGCGTCTGTCACCTCCACCTTGGTGCGCACATCCTTCACCAGCCGGTAGGGATGCAGCACGTAGCTGCGAATCTGGCTGCCGAACTCGATGCCCATCTTGGCCTCCTCCGCCTTGCGGGCCGCTTGCTGTTTCTTGGCCAGCTCGTGCTCGTAGAGCCGGGCCCGCAGGATCTTCAGCGCGGTGGAGCGGTTCTTGTGCTGCGAGCGCTCGTTCTGGCACTGCGCCACGATGCCGGTGGGGAGGTGCGTGATCCGCACCGCGGAATCGGTGGTATTGACGTGCTGGCCGCCGCGGCCTCCGGAGCGGAAGGTTTCGATCTTCAAGTCCTCATCGCGCAACTCGATGTGGATCTGCTCGTCGATCTCCGGGATGACATAGACGCTGGCGAACGAGGTATGCCGCTTCTTGTTGGCGTCGAACGGGGAGAGCCGCACCAGGCGGTGCACGCCGGTCTCCGATTGCAGCAGGCCATAGGCGTACTCGCCGGTGATGGTGATGGTGGCGGACTTGAAGCCGGTTTCCTCCCCTTCGGTGAACTCCACCAATTCAGCGGAGAACCCCCGGCGCTCCGCCCAGCGAATGTACATGCGCAGCAGCATCTCCGCCCAGTCGCAGGCCTCGGTTCCGCCCGCCCCGGCATGAATTGCCAGGATGGCGTTGGCGCGGTCATTCTCGCCGGACAACAACGTCTGGGTTTCCAGTTGCAGAACCTGTTGCTTCAGCCGGTCGAACTGGAGGACGATCTCGCCTTCCACGGGTTCGCCCTCGCGGGCCAGCTCGAACAGCACGTCCAGGTCGGACTGCTCGCGGGCCAGGGCTTCGTCGGTCTTCAGGATCTCTTCCAGGCGCTTGCGCGTTTGCAGAATGGTTTGCGCCGCGGCGGGATCGCTCCAGAAGCCGGGAGCCGCAATCTGCTTCTCGATCTCCTCCAGCTTCCGGCGCTGCAATGGCGCGTCAAAGAAAACTCCGGATGTCGTGAATTTTCGTCTTCAGTTCTTCGAATTCTCTGGCTCGTTCCTCGATCATCGCAATGCCTTCTTTCTTCGTCCCGTCGTCTTCAGCTCCGCGAACCGCCTCTCCCGGCCCAGCGGAACAGCAGGGCCAGCAGCGCGGCCGTGCCGGCCAGCCAGGCAAACCAGTCGCCATAGCGCGTGTACACGGTCTGGGATTTTTCGTATCCCCAGCGCGCCGGCAGGACAGCGGCCCGATCCGGCTCTAGTTGCCGGCCGATCTGTCCATCCGGCCGGATGACGGCGGTAATCCCCGTATTGGTGGCGCGCAGCACGTAGCGGCGGTTTTCGATGGCCCGCATGCGGGCCATCAGCAGGTGCTGGTAGCGGGCCGCCGAACTGCCATACCAGCCGTCGTTGGAGATGTTCACCAGCGCCTGCGCGCCATCGCGGACAAAGCGCCGGGCCAAGTCCGGGAAGATGGCCTCGTAGCAGATCAGCACGCTCATGGTCCCGCCGGGCAGCGCATTGACCACCCGGCGCGCGCCGGGAACAAAGTCGCCCACTTGGGCGGTGACTTTTTCAACGATCGTCAGCCAGCGGCGCAGCGGCACGTACTCGCCAAACGGCACCAAGTGAATTTTATCATACCGGGACACCAGATCGCCGGAAGGGGCCAGCAGCACCGCGCTGTTGGTGGGCGGGGCTCCGGTTCCCGGGCCGGCAAAGCCGACGATGCCCATCAAAAAATAGCTCCGGCTCTGGCGGGCGATCGCTTCCGCGTAGGGGCGCGTAAAGGAGTCCACTCCATAATAAAAAGGAACCGGCACCTCCGGCCAGATGAGCAAGGCAGGAGCCGGGGCCTCCGAAAGGGAGTTCAACGTGAGGTCCCGCAAGCGCTGCAGCAACGGCCGCTGTGTTTGCTCCTCCCAGGGCTCGAAGGCGGCCGTTTGCGGGATGTTGGTTTGCACCAGGTAGGCCTGCTGGTCTTCGGCGACGGGCGCCGGGCCGGCCGCCAGGCTCAGGCCCAGAAACATCCCCGCCACGGCCACCAGATGCAGCGTGGCCAGCCAGCCCGGCCGCAGAATCATCCAGAGGCTTCCGGCGGACAAAGCCACCAGCAGGTACGACAGACCGTACACGCCGGTCCATTGCGCCAGCCGCGCAACCGGATAATAGTCGGTCAGGGCGTAGCCCAGCAGCAGCCAGGGGAATCCCGTCAGCAAATGGGTCCGTGCGTATTCGAGCCCAACCCACAGCAACGCAATGACGCCGGGGCCCCAGGAAAGCCCCCAGAGGTATCCGGCCAGCCAGCCGAACACCGCGAAATAGAGCGCCAGCACGCCGCAGAAGAGCGC
>DATMAF010000291.1:0-9187 GCA_035560315.1 Terriglobia bacterium
TTGCCAAGCGGAATCGCCTCCGGCGGGAGGTATATGACCGGTTGGCAGCGCGATGGAAAGAGTTCGGGCTGGAGGGAGAGCCGCCGCAGTTGACGACGTTTGAGGATCCGCTGGAACCCTCCCCGGCGCGGCCCGCTCTTCAGCCGGCGGAGCAGGAGTCCGGGATGAGAATGTAGCGGGCGGGCCACAACCTTCTGTCGGAGGTGAGTGCGCCGCAGGGCCCGGATCTTTTACGTTCCCTGCCCGGAGTGTAAAGGACGCTTCTCCTGCCATTACGAAGAGCTCCGGCATCACAACCCACACCGTCGGTTGTGTCTCTACGGCGGGCAGCGGTTTTGGGACGAAGAAAGCCCCCGAATCGAGGAGGAACGGGGGCGCCCTGCGGCCCCTCGTGCGGCGGGATGGAAATGAGCGCGAGCGAATCGGAGAGCAGGCTCACCGGACCACGATCAACGCGGCAAACTGGCATACGAAAACTGGCCGGCGGGATCGTGGCAATCCTGGCGCTGGTCTCGATCTGGCACGCGCCCTTGCCGTTTCCGGAGGAAGCCCGGCACGCCCTGGCCATTGCGGTCTTCATGGTGATCCTGTGGATCACCGAGGCAGTTCCGAACTTTGCTGCCGGCCTGGTGGGCTGCTGGCTGTTCTGGGCGCTCGGCGTGGTGCCTTCGCGAACCGCCTTCAGCGGCTTCAGCAGCGAAGCGCCGTGGTTCCTGATCGGCGCCCTGTACCTGGGCCTGATGGTGACCGAAACGGGCCTGGCCCGGCGTCTGGCCTTCGCGATTCTTTCAAGCGTCGGCGTCCGTTACTCCCGCATCCTGCTGGGGCTGATCCTCACCAGTTTCCTGATGACCTTCCTGATTCCCTCCGGTCCGCCGCGGGTGATCTTGCTGGGCACCATCGCGTTGGGCATCGCAGCCAGCTTCGGCCTGGATGCCAAGAGCAACGTGGCGCGGGGGCTGATCCTGGCGATTACCTTTGCGGCAACCCAGTTCGACCGCACCATCATCGGCAGTACCCCCATCATCCTGGCGCGCTCTTTGATTCAGGAGCATGGCCAAGTCACGGTCTACTGGACGCAGTGGTTCGCCGCCTTTTTCCCGTTCAATCTTTTCAATGTCATCCTGATGTGGATTCTCATCACCAGGTGGTACCCGCCGGAGAAGACCGAACTGGCGGGCGGGAGGGAGTATCTGCGCCACGAGCGGGCCGCTTTGGGGCCGTGGACCAGCCGGGAGATCCGCGCCGCCGTGCTGACGATTCTGGTGGTAGGATTCTGGGCCACCGATTTCCTACACCACATCAGCCCCGCCGTCATCGGATTTGGGGCGGGCCTGGCGGCATCCCTTCCGGCCTTTGGCATCCTGCGGGCGGAGGATTCCAGGAAGATCAGCTACAGCACGTTTCTCTTCATGGGGACGGCCATTGCCATGGGCGACGCCTTGCGGGAAACCGGAGCCCTGGAGATTCTTTCCAGCGGGTTGTTCCGTTTCATGGCCTCCCACATGGACAACCTGTTTCATTCCACGGCGATGCTCTACTGGGGAGCCTTTGCGACTCATTTGATCCTGCCGTCTTCGACCGCCATGATCGCCACCTCGATGCCCCTGATTATGTCCTTTGCGGTACAGAACCAGCTCAATCCGCTGGAACTGGGCATGTTGTGGAGCTTTGGCACCGGCGGCAAGCTGTTCGTCTATCAGTCGCTGGTGATGATTACCGGCTACTCCTTCGGCGCCTTCACCGGCCGCGACGTATTTCGCATGGGGCTGACCTTCGCCATCGCGGAATTCCTGCTCCTGCTGGGGGTGGTTTCTCTGTACTGGCCGTTGATTGGAATTCGCTGATTCCCTTGCTGCTTCCAGGAAAACGCCGGACCGCGCTAAAGAAAACAGGGATTACATTTTCCTCCCCAGCGGGATATAATCCCTGCCAGCGCCGCATGGCCAGCGGGGACAGGGGCGGGATGTTTGGCAAATTGCATCGCATCATGAGCATTGCCTGCGTGGTGGCAGGCGTTATCCATGCCGCTTCGGCCCAAGGCCCGGAACCGGCTTCTCCTGCGGCACGCTATAGCGCGGTTCTGAAAACCTATTGCATCACCTGCCATAACGAACGGCTCCAAACCGCGGGGCTGCTTCTCGACAAGGCAAACCTGGAGCAGGCCGGTGCGGACCCGGCGCTGTGGGAAAAAGTGATTGCCAAGCTGCGCAGCAGGGCCATGCCGCCGGCAGGCGCGCGCCGTCCGGATCCGCCCACCTATGAGGCGCTGGCCGGCTTCCTGGAAGAGCAGTTGGACCGCGCCGCGGCCGCCCATCCGAATCCCGGCCGGCCATCCATCCAGAGGCTGAACCGCGCCGCCTACGCCAACGCCATCCGCGACCTGTTGGCTGTCGAAATCGATGCCGCGGCGCTTTTGCCGACCGATGATTCCAGCTACGGCTTCGATAATATCGGCGACGTGCTGACCGTTTCCCCGGCGCTGATGGAGCGGTACCTGTCCGCAGCGACGCAGATCAGCCGCTTGGCTGTCGGCGATCCCCGCATCAGCCCCTCGGTGGAAACCTACGGCGTTTCCGAGCGCCTGATGCAGGAGGAGCGCGAAGGAGAGGATCTTCCCTTTGGCTCGCGCGGCGGCATCGCCATCCGCCACAATTTTCCCGTGGACGGCGAATACGTGCTGCGCATCCGCCTGAAGCGCGATCGCGTGAACGACATCATCGGGCTGGCGGAGCCGCATCAGTTGGACGTGCGCCTGGATGGAGCGCTGCTGCGATCCGTTACGGTGGGCGGCGGGGGCCGCGACCAGAAGCAGGAATTCGGGCCGCAGGACTACCGGCGTCCGGCGAACGAATCCGGCGCGGAGAGCTACCAGCGCACGGCCGACGCCGGGCTGGAGTTCCGCTTTGCGGCGGCGGCGGGACCGCACATTGTCGGGGTAGCGTTTCTGGACCGGCCCGTGGCGCAGGAGGGAATCTTCCGCCGGCGGCTGGTGGGGGAACAATACGCTCAGGAGGATGACCTTCCCGGCATCGGGAGCGTCAGCATCAGCGGGCCCTTTGCGGTGAAAGGCTCCGGCGACACGCCCAGCCGCCAGAGAATCTTCACCTGCCAGCCGGGCGAGAAGGCGGCCGAACAGCAGGCGTGCGCCCGTCAGATTCTCTCGCGGCTGGCGCGCCGCGCGTTTCGCCGCCCGGTCTCGGCAGAAGACATCAACTCATTGATGCAATTTTACAACCAGGGGCACGGCGAGGGTGGCTTTGAAGCCGGCATCCAGATGGCGCTCCGCCGGCTGCTGGTGTCCCCTGAATTCCTCTTCCGGCTGGAGCGCGATCCCGCCAATGCCCCGCCCGGCGCGGTCTATTCCCTTTCCGATCTGGAACTGGCTTCCCGCCTCTCGTTCTTTCTGTGGAGCAGTCTCCCGGACGAGGCGTTGCTGGAGCTGGCCGAGCAGGGCCAGTTGCGCCAGCCCGGCGTGTTGGAACAGCAGGTGCGCCGCATGCTGGCCGATGCGCGGTCGGAGGCCCTGATCCGCAACTTCGTCGGACAGTGGCTCTACCTGCGTAACATGGAAAAGGTGGTGCCGGACCCGGAGGCGTTCCCGGAGTTTGATGAGAACCTGCGCCGGGCGTTCATCCAGGAAACGGAATTGTTGCTGAAAACCATGCTGCGCCAGGACCGCCCCGTTACGGAAATTCTGAGCGCGGACTACACCTTCCTCAACGAGCGGCTGGCGCGCCATTACGGGATTCCCAATGTCTACGGCAGCCATTTCCGCCGCGTGAGCCTGCCGGCAGACTCTCCCCGGCGCGGATTACTGGGCAAGGGCAGCGTGCTCACGGTCACATCCTATGCGACGCGGACCTCCCCCACCTTCCGCGGCAAGTGGGTGCTTGAAAATCTCCTGGGCTCGCCGCCCCCGCCGCCCCCCAATAACGTCCCCTCGCTGGTGGATCGCGGCAAAGACGGAAAGATTCTCTCCGTGCGCGAGCAGATGGAGATGCATCGCAAGAATCCGGCCTGCTCCGGCTGCCACGCGCCGATGGACCCGCTGGGGTTTGCCCTCGAAAACTTTGATGCCATCGGCCGCTGGCGGACCGCCAGCGGGGCCGGCAACACTCCGATCGATGCCTCGGGAGAACTGCCCGACGGAACCAAGTTTCAAGGCCCGGCGGAGCTCCGCGCATTGCTGCTGCGCCGCCAGGAAGAATTTCTGCGCACCTTTACGGAAAAGCTGCTGACCTATGCATTGGGCCGGGGCGTGGAATACTACGACAAGCCCGCCGTTCGCAAGATCGTGCGGGAGGCCGCCCCGAACGACTACCGCTGGTCGTCCATGATTCTGGGCGTCGTGAAGTCCGCGCCCTTTCAAATGAGGAGGTCGCCATCGCCATGATGATCTTCCGACAAGCTCTTCCCCGCCGGACCTTCCTGCGCGGCATGGGAGCGACGCTGGCGCTGCCGCTGCTCGACGCCATGGTGCCGGCCTTCGCCAGCACCGCGGGAGAGGTCAGCGGACGCCCCAACCGGCTTTCCATTGTCTATGCTCCCACCGGCATGATCATGGACCAATGGACTCCCGCCACGGAGGGCGCGGGATTTGCGATGCCTCCGATCTTGACCTCGCTGGAGCCGTTCCGCGACCGGATGCTGGTGCTCAGCGGGCTGGCGCTCAAGAACGCCGATGCCATTTTGCCCGGCGAGGGCGCCGTGGGGAATCATTCCCGCGCCAGCGCCACGTTCCTGTCCGGCGTGCATCCCAAGAAGACCGAGGGGGCGGACATCGAAGCCGGCACCTCGATCGATCAGATCGCCGCCCGGGAATTCGGAAAGAAGACGCAGTTGGCCTCGCTCGAACTGTGCATGGAATCGGATCTGGTGGGCACCTGCGAACGCGGCTATAGCTGCGCCTACCTCAACACGCTTTGCTGGCGCACGCCCACCACACCCCTTCCAATGGAGACGCAGCCGCGGGCGGTGTTCGAGCGGTTCTTCGGCGACACCACCAGCACCGACCCGGCGGCGCGGCGGGCGCGCCTGCGCGAAAATCGCAGCATCCTGGATTCAGTGCGGCAGGAGGTCGAGCGGCTGGCGCGGGGCCTGCATGCCACCGACCGGCACAAGCTGGATCAGTACCTGGAAGCCATCCGCGATGTGGAGCGGCGCATCCAGCTTGCTGAGGAGCAATCGGCAAAGGAACTGCCCAGCGTGGAGCGGCCCCTGGGAGTCCCGGCGACCTTCGAGGAATACGCCAAACTCATGTTTGACATGATGGTGCTGGCTTACCAGAGCGACCTGACGCGCGTCATCACCATGATGATCGCCCGGGAGCAGAGCGCGCTGGCCTATCCGGAAATCGGCGTCGGAGACCCCCACCATCCCCTGACGCATCACAATGGCGATCCGGCGAAGATCGCCGGCGTCCTCAAGATCAACCGGTTCCACATGCGCCTGTTCGCCTATTATCTGGACCGGCTGAACTCCATCGCCGACGGCGACGGCTCGCTGCTCGACCACACCATGGTCCTGCTCGGCAGCGCCATCAGCGACGGCAATCTCCACCTGCACGACAATCTTCCCATTCTGTTGCTGGAGGGCGGGACGAAGCATCCGGGAGGCCGGCACATCCGCTACCCGCAGGCCACGCCGCTGGCCAACCTCTACCTGACCATGTTTGAGAAGCTGGGGATTCCGCTCGATAATATCGGCGACAGCACCGGCAAGCTGAATCTGTTGCCGATCTAGAAACGCCGCCGCACGATGTTACTCCGAGGGCCGGACGGCCATGGAGCCGACCACCTCGACGCCGGCTTGCGCGGTCGGGGTGGCCCCGAGCCGCAGCAGCAGGTTCACCGTGCTCTCGCGGTAGCGGCGGGGCCGCACATCGGCGTTTTCTCCCAAGCCCCGGGTAACCACCGCCTCCGCAATGCTGAGCGGCGTCTGGCCGAAGGCGTCCTTCACGTCCAGCCGGGCGCCGTGCTCCACCAGCACTTGAATGATGGCGTCCGAGCCGATGTAGCCCGCGCCGTGCAACGCCGTCCAGCCATTCTCCCCCACGGCGTTCACGTCGCTTCCCAGTTCCAGCGCCAGCTTCACCGCCTCCAGAGCATTCTTCTCCTGCGCCTCGCTGCGCGATTCGAACCGCCCCACGCCGGCGGCCACCATTAACGCCGTGGTTCCCTCCTTGGTGGGCGTGTTGGGGTCGGCACCGGCCTCCGCCAGGGCGCGCATAACCGCGACGTTGCCCGCCGCGGCCGCCAGGTAGAATGGCGTTGCACCCGGCTCGCCCTTGGTCAGGCGGGCGTTGGGGTCGGCCCCGTGAGCCAGCAGCGCCTTGGCCAGCTCCAACTGGTTCCGTCCCGCGGCGGCGTAATGAAGGGCCGTGTAGCCCCGCTCGGTCGCCGCCTTGGGGTCAGCCCCCTGCTCGAGCAGGAACAGCGCGAAGGCCTGGTGGCCGCTGGCGGCGGCCAGCAACAGCGGGGTCATGCCATCCGGCGCGGCTTCGTTTATGTCCGCGCCTGCTTCTAGCATCGCCTGCGCCGAGGCAATGTTTCCCTGCTGCGCCGCAAACAGCAGCGGGGTAAACCCGCCTTTGGTGCGCGCATGCACATCCGCCCCGCGCGCCAGCAACAAGCGCACCGTTTCCGGATGCTGGTTCGCGGCGGCCCACATCAGCGCCGTCTGGCTCTTCCAGGTCTCGCGGGCATTCACGTCCGCCTCCTGCTGGATCAGGAGCTTCACGGCGTCGGCATTGCCGGTGCGGGCGCAGGTCATGACCGGCGTTTCGCCCGTCGCTTGGGCGGCGTTGGGATTGGCGCCGGCCCGCAGCAGCAGGTCCACCATGGCGGCGCTGCCGTTGACGCAGGCCAGCGCCAGCGGCGTAACGCCGTACTCGTTGGCGGCGTTGACGTCGGCTCCGGCGTCGATCAATAGCCGGGCCGCTTCCAGATCGTCCCAGTGCGCCGCCCATTGCAGCGCCGTGGCGCCATCGGACTGCGCCGCGTTGACGTCCGCTTTTTGCCGCACCAGGGCGCGCACCGCCGCCGTGTCCTGGCGGGCCATCGCCGCAACGACTCGCAGGTCTGGCGGCGCCGCGCAAACCACTGCCGGGATCAGCAGCCAAACGAACCCGGACCGCTTCCTGATGTTTTTGCAAAACATGATTCGGTTCTCGGCGAAGCCCATGGAACCCTGTTCGGATATACACCCCGCCACCGGCTGTGTCAAGCGCAGGACCGGCAGCCGGCTTCGGAGGTCACCGTAGCGGGCGGCGGACCGCCTGGCCCGGCCGCACTTCCGGCAGGCCGAGTTTCGCCTCCACGGCCGCCACGCGCAGATCGCACGACAGCGCCAACTCCAGTCCCCCGCCCAGGGCTGCGCCGCCGATCTCGGCGATGGAGACGATCTCCGACTCTTCGATGCGTGCAAACAGCCGCTGCAGGCGCCGCACCAGCGCCACCATTCTCTCCGTCCCCTCCGGGGAAGAAAAACAGGAGCGCAGGAACCCCAGATCTGCTCCGGCGCAAAAGATCTTCTGGCCGCTGCGGACGTGCATCACAGATATCTCCGGAAATTTCTGGATCTCATCGAGGGCGGTTTCGAAGCGGTCCACCAGCTCTTCATTCCAGGCATTGGCCGGAGGGCGCAACAGCGTAATGGTCGCAACGGCCCCGGACCGTTCCAAAGAATGCATGGCAGGAATCCTCCCTGGCGCAACGGTAACAGGAGATTCTACGCAGCGATTGAACCGAGGGGAATCCCGTCGTATGCTGAAAGTCGCTTTGCCAATTGCAATCTCTCGGGAGGCAAAAATGAAATACGGCGCGCGAAACAACCTTCAAGCCAAAGTCACCTCGATCAAGAAGGGCGACGTGATGGCGCTGGTGAAGTTCGAGATCACGAATCCCGGCACGCTGGCCTCAGTGCTGACGACCGAATCCGTCGAAGAGATGGGGATGAAGGTGGGAGACACGGTACGATTGATTATCAAGGCGATCCACGTGCTGCCGGTGAAAGAATAGCTGCCGGGCCGCGGCACAACGGTTCAGCGCCTGCCGTTGCGGCTGACCGTATGAGTCTTGTTCACTTTCCGGGCGGCCGCCGACTTGCCCGCTTCCAGCGCCCGGGCGATCTTGTCGTACTTGTAGGTCCGGCTCAAGGTGTTGAACCGCAGAAACTCCGTCATCTTTTTCATGTCGCCGTGGGCCACCAGCCGGGCCGAACGCATCGCCCACACCAGGAAGCGGGACAGGCCGGCGTCATAGCCGATGGTTTGCAGGTCGTCGATGGAAAAGTAGAACGCGCGCTGCGAGGGCAGCTCCATCCGGGCGTGCTTGATCCGCTCGTAAAGATCGTCCAGATACCGGCTCTCAAAGGCGTGCCGGGAGCGAAGCTCGACGAAGCGGTCCAGATATTTATCCACTTCCACCGGATCCGGCTCGACTGGGGAGCAGTAGCTGCGCGCCAAGGACAGGAGAATCGCTCCCAGGGTTTTGAACTGCGAGCCGGATTCGGCGACTTCCATGGCGGAGCCGAGGGCGCGCCGGCCATCGGGCAGCTTGTGCAACTGGATCAGGGCATCGCCCCGGGCGCGGTAGCAATCCGCCAGGATTGACTTGCTCCCCAGTTGGCGGGCCTTGGGCAGGGCTTGCTTGGCCAGGCGGCTGGCCGACTCCCAGTCGCCTCGCGCGTAGTAATACCAGGAATAGGTCAAGTCCATCAGGCAGGCGGTGCGCAGATCGCCCTGCGGCAGATCGTGCTCCAGAATCGAGGCGGCCAGGTCCAGATGCCGCTTGGCGGCGGTGGGGTCTTCCTTGTCCCAGCCGGGAGACGCCATCCGCTTGATGTAAATGCGCGCCAGGTTGATGCGGGTTTGCACGGCAAAGGTGCGGTGGCCGGCCTGCGCATAGAAATCGATGGCCCGCTTGGTTTGCTCGATGGCCTCTTCGTAGCGGCCTTCGCACGAGCAGACCCGTCCCAGGGTGGAGTACAGATCGCCCCAGGCGCGCGGGTCGCTCACCTCTCCGGCGGTGTCCAGGGCGGCCTGCATCAGCTCGCGCGCGGTGTAGAGTTCGGCTTTGGCTTTTCGCAGCAGCCCCTGGCGCTGGGCCAGGATGCCTAACCAGATGCGGCTGGTGGCAATCGCGTGCGTCAGATTCGCTTCCGCCGGCGAGCCGACATGCCGCTT